>LNEQ01000235.1 GCA_001464995.1 Actinobacteria bacterium Ga0077541 | reverse complement strand
TCGTCGGCGGCGCGCCGGGCGCGCTCCTCGTCGCCGTCCTGGTAGATCGACGCGTCGTAGGCGGCGATCCAGGCCGCCTGCGCCTCCTCCGAGGCCCCGGAGACGTGCTCCGGCAGATCGTCTCGTGTCCCGCTCATGATCGTCCCCGTCGTCCGTTGTTCGCGCCGGCCCGGTCCTCGAGGCCCAGCTCCTCCGAGCTGTGCCCCTCCTCCATCCGCGCCTCCAGCTCGTCGACCAGTGAGGAGATCGTGCGGCCGTCGAGGAAGTGGTCGATGACGCGGGGGTCGATGTAGCTCGCGCGGCACACCGCCGGGGTGTTTCCGAGCAGCTCCGCCGCGAGCCGGCAGACGCGGGTGACCGCGCGCTGCCGCTCGCGCACGCCCTCGACCGGGCCCACCTCGTCGAGGGCGACCGCGGCGGCGACGGTGCCGGCCCAGGTGCGGAAGTCCTTCGCCGAGAAGTCCTCGCCCATGTGCTCCTTGATGTACTCGTTCACGTCGGAGGAGCGGATGTCCACCACCTCGCCGTCCTCGTCGCGGTACGAGAACACCTCGTAGCCGGGAAGGGCGTCCATCTCGGCGATGGCACGCGCCAGGCGGGCGTCGGTGACCTCGGCGTGGTGGTCCACGCTGCCCTTCCCCACGAAGTCGAGGATCAGGGTGTCGCCCTCGACCTCGATGTGCTTCGAGCGGAGGGTGGCGAGCCCGTAGGTCCGGTGGGTCGCGGCGTACTGCTCGCTGCCGACCCGGATCTGCGTGCGGTCGAGCAGCTGGACCGCGGCGGCGAGCGCCTTGTCGCGGTCGAGGCGCTTCCGGCGCAGCTGGGCGGCGGAGACGCGGCGCAGGTCCGGCAGGCCCTCTGCGAAGCGCAGGATCCGCTCGTACTTGTCGCGCTGGCGCTGCTCGTGCCAGGCCGGGTGGTAGAGGTACTGGCGCCGGCCGGCGTCGTCGGTGCCGGTGGCCTGCAGATGGCCGCGCGAGGAGCGGCAGATCCAGACGTCGGTCCAGGCAGGAGGGATGGCGAGGGCCGCGAAGCGCTCCTTCAGCCGCGGGTGGGCCACTCCGCGGCCCTCGTCGTCCAGATAGCGCCATCCCCTGCCCTGTCGCCGGCGCGTGTATCCGGGCTCACGGTCGGAGCTGTGGCGCAGGCTCGGCACCGGCCCCGACCTACGCGCCCTGGCCCTGGAACTGCATCAGCCCGCCGTCCATCACATAGCTCGAGCCCGTGACGTAGTCGGCGTCGCGCGAGGCGAGGAAGACGGCGAGGCCGGCGATCTCGCTCGGCTCGGCGGCCCTCTTCATCGGGATGCCGGCGGTCTGCTGCTCGCTCACCTCCGGATCGTCCACGGCCTGCTGGTTGAAGGGCGTCAGCACCATCCCGGGGGCGATGTTGTTGACCGTGATGCCCTCCTCCGCCAGCTCGAGCGCGAGCGTGCGGGTGAGGTTGCGCAGAGCACCCTTGGAGCAGTCGTAGTCGGCCGCGCCGGCGCGCGGGATCTCCTCGTGGACGGAGGTGACGTTGATGATCCGGCCGGCGCCCGTGGCCCCGGCGCTGCGGCGGTGGCGGATGAAGTGGCCCGAGCACATCACGGGGCCGTACAGGTTGGTGCGCAGCGCCGCGTCGAAGTCGTCGATGTCGAGGTCGGCGACGTAGGTGCCCGAGGCGTCCACGCTCGCGTTGTTCATGAGGATGTCGACGTGGCCGAACGCGTCGATGGCCTCGGCGAAGAGCCGCTCGGCGTCGTCCTTGCGGCTCACGTCGGCCTGCACGACGATCGCCCGCCGCCCGGCGGCCTCGACCTTCTCCCGCGTCATGGCCGCGCCGTCCGCGTCGTCGAGGTAGTTGACGACCACGTCGGCCCCCTCTCCGGCGAAGGCGATCGCCGTCGCCTGCCCGATGCCGGAGTCCGAACCGGTGATGACGGCGACCATGTCGTCGAGGCGGCCCATGGGTTCCTCCCGTGTCGTTGTCGCTGCCACCGGTGGGTGGCAGGGGCCCTGTGTACCCGCCCCCGGCCGGGCGGGAACCCCGACCGGTCGGGTGTAGGCGAGGGGGCGGAAGGGCAATCGATGGGCCGTGACCGCGCCGCAGATCTCCGACTACGCCCTCCTCGGCGACTGCCACGGCGCCGCCCTCGTGTCGCGCGGGGGGTCCGTCGACTGGTGGTGCGCGCCCCGCTTCGATTCGCCGAGTGCGTTCGGGCGACTGCTCGACCCCGAGGCCGGCCACTGGGAGATCCGCCCCGACGAGCCGGCCACGGTGCAGAGGGGCTACGTCGAGGACACGATGGTGGTGCGGACCGTCTTCACCGGTCGCGGGGGCCGCGTCAGCCTCACCGACGCCCTCGCGCTGATGCCGGGGGCGCGGGGCCACGAGATCGGGCTCGGCTCGCCCCACACGCTGGTGCGCGTGCTGGAGGGCGTCGAGGGCGCCATCCGGATGCGCACGGAGTGGGTGCCGCGGCCCGAGTACGGCCTGGTGGTGCCGGAGGTGACCGAGACCGCCGGGGGAGTCTTCCGCAGCGTGGGCGGCGCCGACCACGTCCTGCTGCGGGCCGACGTCCCCCTGGCGATCGACGGCGCCTCGGTGCGGGGGTCCTTCGTGCTGGGCGCCGGCGGGCGGGCGGCTTTCGCCGCGCGCCACGTGGCCGGAGGCGCGGACCCGGGCGACGTCGAGGTGCCCCACCCGCGCGAGGCCCTGGCGGAGACGCTCGCCGGGTGGCGGTCGTGGAGCGGGATGCACGGGACCTACACCGGCCGATGGGCCGCCCGGGTACGCCGGAGCGCGCTGGTGCTGCAGGCGCTCACGTACCAGCCGACGGGCGCGATCGTCGCGGCGCCGACGACCTCGCTGCCCGAGATCGACGGCGGCGGCGACAACTGGGATTACCGGTTCGCCTGGCTCCGCGACGCGAGCATGACCCTGCACGCCCTCTGGGTCGCCGCCTGCCCGGACGAGGCCGAGCGCAACTTCCGCTGGATGGCCCGGGCGGGCGTGGGCTCGGAGCACGCGGGGGGCGTGCAGATCGTGTTCGGCGTCGAGGGCGAGCGCGATCTCTCCGAGCACGAGCTCGACCACCTGCGCGGCTACGACTCCAGCGCGCCGGTGCGGGTCGGCAACGACGCCTGGCGCCAGACCCAGCTCGACGTCCACGGCGAGGTGCTCGCCTCGGCGCACCTTCTTCGCGACCAGATCGGCGTGTTCGAGCCGGCGACGGTCCGCTTCCTCCGCACGCTCGCCGATCTGACCGCCGACCGCTGGCGCGACGCCGACTCGGGCATCTGGGAGGGGCGCGAGGGCACGCGCCACTACCTGAGCAGCAAGCTCATGTCCTGGGTCGCGCTCGACCGCGCCATCGCGCTCGGCGACCGCCTCGAGCCCGGTGAGGAGCGCGTCGCGCGCTGGGAGGCCGAGCGCGAGGCGGCCCGCCGGGCGATCCTCGAGCACGGGTGGAGCGAGGAGGCCGGCGCCTACTCGGGGGCCTTCGGCTCCGACCACCTCGACGCCAGCGTCCTGCTGATGCCGATCGTCGGCTTCATCGATGCCGGCGACGAGCGGATGGCCGCGACGATCGACGCGATCGAGCGGGAGCTGGGCCACCACGGCCTGCTGCGGCGCTGGACCGGGGCCGAGGACGGGGCCTTCCTGCTCTGCTCGTTCTGGCTCGCCGACTGCCTCGCCCGGGCGGGACGCATCGAGCGCGCGATCGAGGTCTACGAGAGGGCGCACGGCTGCGCCAACGACCTCGGCCTGATGTCGGAGGAGGTCGATCCGGACGGTGGGGCGCTGCTCGGCAACTTCCCGCAGGGCCTGTCGCACGTCGGGGCGATCACGGCCGCCTGGAGCATCGACCGCGCGATCGAGGGGCAGGGGCGCGCCACCGCGCACACGATCACCACACGGGAGAGCTGACATGGGAATCATCGAGTCGATCCGCGGCGTCATGTGGGCGCGGCGCAACCAGCCCGAGGACGTCGCCTACGTGCTCGGCGCATCGCACGAGCGCTTCGGCCCCGCCGAGCTGGTGCAGCAGGCGGTCCTCGCCGAGGAGATGGGCTTCGACGGGCTCGCGTGCAGCGACCACCTCACGCCGTGGTGGCGCACCGAGACCGCGCCGGCACACTGCGCGAACGCGTGGGTGTGGCTCGGCGCCGCCGGTCAGGCCACGAGCAGCATCGCCATCGGTACCGGGGTCACCGGAATCGTCCACCGCTACAACCCGGTCGTCGTGGCCCAGCAGATCGCCACGCTCGAGACCCTCTTCCCCGGGCGCGCCTTCCTCGGCGTCGGCTCCAGCGAGGCGATGAACGAGGTGCCGGCCGGAATGGACTGGCCCGGCACCGGCGAGCAGCTGGCACGCACGGAAGAGGCGCTGACGATCATCACGCGCCTGCTCGACGGGGAGACGGTCACCTTCGAGGGCGAGTACTTCCGCACCCGCGGCGCCCGGCTCTACCTGACGCCCGAGCGGCGGCCCCCCGTCTTCATGTCGGCGTTCCACGAGCAGATCGCGGAGGTGGCCGGCCGCCTCGCCGACGGCGTCTGGACGCTGGCCAGCCCGACGACGGCGCCGTCGGTGATCGCCGCCTACCGGCGCGGAGCCGAGGAGGCCGGGCGCGAGCCGGGCGAGGTCATCCTCCAGAGCCTCGCGTCGGTCGACGAGAGCGACGACGCCGCGCTCGAGGCGAGCCGCGAGTGGAAGCCGAGCCTGGCGGACGAGCTCTACACCGACGACATCCACGAGCCCGCCGACATCGAGGAGCACGGCGGCGACGTCTCGGACCGCACCTTCACCACCTCGAACCTCGTCTCGGCGGATCCCGACGCCCATGTGCGCAAGCTCCGCCTGATCGGCGAGCTCGGCGCGACGGCGGTGGTGGTCGTGAACGCGTCGGGGCGCGTCCCCGAGGACATGATCCGCCTCTACGGGCAGCACGTGCTGCCCGAGCTGCGCTCGGACGGCTGATGGCGGGAGCGCCGATCGTGATCGTCGGCGGCGGGCCCGCCGGCTTCTCGGTGGCGTCCGAGTACCGGGCGGCGGGGGGCCGGGCGGCGGTGACCATCCTGTGCGCCGAGCCCCTTCCGCCCTACCGGCGCCCGCCCCTCACGAAGGAGTACCTGCGCGGGCGCACGACGCGCGACGAGCTGCTGATGCGCCGGGCCGACTGGTACATCGCGCACGACATCGATGTGCGGCTCGGCACCTCGGCCGCCTCGCTGCACCCGGCCTCCCGCACGCTCATCACCGACGCCGGCGAGGAGATCGCCTTCGCCGAGTGCGTCCTCTGCACCGGCTCCGAACCCCTGCGACCACCGCTTCCGGGCGCGTCGGTGCGGGGGGTCCACGTCATCCGCACGGCGCGCGACAGCGCGGAGGTGGCGATGGCGGCGCGCCCGGGCGCGCGGGTGGCGGTGGTCGGGGCCGGCTTCGTCGGATGCGAGGCGGCGGTCTCGCTCGCGTTGCGCGGCGCGTCGGTCACCGTCGTGACACCCGATGCGGTGCCACAGGCCGGCCGCCTCGGGGCGGAGATCGGCGGCCGTATCGCGTCGTGGCTGCGCGAGGCCGGGGTGGAGCTGCGGACGGAGCGGAGGGTGGAGGCCGTGGAGGAGGATCGCGGCGGGCTGCGCCTGACGCTCGACGACGGCGAGGTGCGCTGCCACCGTGTCGTGATGGCCGTCGGCGCCCGGCCACGCACCGGCCTGGCGCGCGACGCGGGGGTGCGGCTGGAGGACGGCGCAGTTCCGGTGGACGGTGCGATGCGGACCGCGGTGGACGGCGTCTGGTGCGCGGGCGATCCGGCCCTCGCCGTGAACGCCGCGGCCGGCCGGCGCCTGAGGGTGGAGCACTGGGGCGACGCCCTGCGCCAGGGCGCGGTCGCCGGCCGGCGCCTGGCGGGCGACGACGCGTCGTGGGACGAGGTGCCGGGCTTCTGGTCGTCGATCGGGCACCGCACCATCAAGCAGGCGGCGTGGGGCGACGGCTGGGACGAGGTGGCCGTCGACGCCGACGCCGGTGGCTTCACGGCGTGGTACGGGAGGGGCGGGGCGATCGTGGGCGTGCTCACCCACGGGCGCGACCTCGACTACGAGGCGGGCCGCCGGATGGTGCGGGCTTCCGCCCCCTGGCCATTCGCCGGCGCGCCGAGCGGCGTCTCCGCGAGCCCGTCGATGAGCGCGTCGAGCGAGTCGTAGACCGCGCTGGCGCCCGCCTCCGTGAGCTCCTCGCGGGAGAACCCGCCGGTGAGCAGGGCGACCGTCGGGATGCCGGCGCGCCCGGCGGAGATGCAGTCCCAGGTGGAGTCGCCGACCATCACCGCGGGCCCCTCGCCGGCCGTCGCGATCGCCGCCTGCACGAGATCCGGGTCGGGCTTGCTGGCCTCGACGTCGTCGGCCGTCGTCCAGCCGTGGACGATGTCGCGGGCGTCGAGGAGATCCAGGTAGTGATCGACCTGCCACTGCTGGGCGGAGGTGGCGAGCACGACGCGCCGGCCGCCCTCGGCGAGGGCACGCAGCAGCTCGGTGGCGCGCGGCAGGGCGGTGACCTCCTCGATCATCTCGGCGAAGGCCTCCTGCTCGGCCGCGCGGATCTCGTCGCCGAGCCTGCTCTCGACCTCCGCCCCGGCGACCTCCTCCACGACGTGGTCGCCGCCCATGCCGATCAGCCGGTGCAGGCGCCACACCTCGTGGGTGACGCCGAAGCGCCCCAGAGCGCGGAACCAGGCCAGCGCGTGCTGGTAGTTGGAGTCGACCAGCGTCCCGTCGATGTCGACGATCGCGGCGGGCGGGGAGTGATCGGTGCGGCCGGCGGGCATGGATGCGAGGTGCCCTGCGCCCGGATCACGCAAACCGCTTGCCTCGTGTCAGGGCGCGGCCCGGCGTTCGTGCGCACGCGCCCGCCAGAGCGGCAGGATCAGCCAGAGGACGGTGATCAGCGCCAGCAGACCACCCGCGGTCACCCAGGCCGTGGCGCGGCCGAAGAGGACGTCGGTGACCAGCAGCACCGCCGACACCATCGCGAGGGCGAGCGCGGCCAGGCCCCAGAGCGTGAGCACGTGAGCCACCTGGACGATGTCCTGCTTCTGTCCCCGCCGGAATCGCAGGCGGTGGAGCGCCGTCGGGGCCACCAGCAGCACGGTGGCGACCGCCGTACCGAGCAGGGTGACGAAGTACGTGTCGCGCTGGAACCCGGTCGCCCGGTCGAAGCGCGCCGTGAAGGGCACGGTCAGCAGGAAGGCGAAGATCACCTGGACGCCCGGCAGCGTGACCCGCAGCTCCTGGAGGAGCTCCTGGAGCTGGCGATCGGAGCGCTCGGCGCCGGTCTCGTCGCGCTGGACAGCGGGGTGCTGCATGACCCTCGGCCCCTCCGGGGTTCGGCGTGCCGCTGATGGCCTACCCCGGCCCCCGGCGCGCCGAACCCGCGGCCTCCGGATGAACGGCGCCGAGGAGGTCTTCCCCGGATCGGGCGAGATGGCCCACCTGATGCGGGCGCACGACTGGGAGCGGTCGGGACTCGGCCACCCCTCCGGCTGGCCGCGCGAGCTGCGGACGTGCGTCCAGGTCTGCCTCGAGTCGCGGTTCCCGATCGTCCTGTGGTGGGGACCGGAGCTGCGGCTGATCTACAACGACGCCTGGCGCCCCGCCCTCGGCGCGCTCAAGCACCCGGCCATCGGCCGGCCCGGGCAGGAGGTGTGGGCCGAGATCTGGCACATCATCGGACCGCAGCTGGCGGGTGTGGTGGAGACCGGGGAGGCGACCTGGTCCACCGACATGCTGCTCCCGATGGACCGGTACGGCTACCGGGAGGAGACCTACTGGACCTACTCGTACAGCCCGATCCGCGACGAGGACGACACCGTGTGCGGGGTCTTCACCCCGGTGACCGAGACCACCCAGCGGGTCATCTCGGCCCGCCGCCTGCGCATGCTGCAGCGACTCGGGGAAGCGGGGTCCGGACGCAGCGTGGAGGAGGCCTGCGCCCTGGCGATCGAGATGATCGGACGCGATCCGGCCGACATCCCGTTCGCGCGGATCTATCTGGCCGAGGACGGCGTCGCGCGGGCGGTGGCGGCGACGCAGGGCGTACCCGCTGAGGTGCCCGAGGGTGCCGTCGATCTCCACCATCGCGACGGGCCGTGGCCCTGGGCGTCGGTGCGGGAGACCGGCGCACCGGCGGTCGTGGCCCTCGAGGCGGGGGGCGACGTGGGCCAGGACGGATGGGGCCTGCCGCGCATGGCGTCGGTGCACGCGCTCGGCTCGCCGACCGAGGCCGGTCCGATCGGTCTCCTGGTCGCCGGAATCAGCCCCGGGCGATCCCATGACGACGCGTACCGGGACTTCCTCGCCCTGGTGGCCCAGAACGCCGCCACCCTGATGGTCAACGCCACGGCCCTGGACGACGAGCGGCGACGGGCACGCGGACTGGCCGCGTTGCAGAACCTGACGGCCGCCCTCAGCGAGGCGCTCACCCCGTCCGCGGTGGCGGGTGCGCTGATCGACATCGGCCTGCCCCTGCTCGGCGGCGTCGCGGGCGGGCTGATGGTGATCGACGACGATGCCCGGGTCCTGCGGTCGGTGCGCCTCGGGGGCTACCCGGACGGCTCGGCGGACCAGGACTGGCGGATCCCGCTGGCGGAGCGGACCCCCCTGACCGACGCCGTGCGCCACCGGGCGATCCAGCACGCCGAGTCGTCCGACGAGGCCGTCCGGCATTGGCCATCGATGGAGGCGTTCCGCATCGCGCACGCCCTCGATGGCGCGCTGGCCGCGGTGCCGGTCGTGTCGGGGGGCCGGGCGCTGGGCGCCCTCGCGGTCCGCTACCCGCAGACGGGGCCGCTGGGCGATGACGCGCGCCGGCTCCTCGAGACCGTCGCCCGGCTCACCGGCCCCGCGCTGCTGCGCTCGTCGCACTACATCCTCCAGCACTCGGTGGCCGAGACGCTGCAGCGGAGCCTGCTGCCCCTGCACCTGCCCTCCGTCGGCGGGCTGAGAATCGCGGCCGGCTACACCGCCGCCGGCGAGGGCATCGAGGCGGGCGGCGACTGGTACGACGCCATCGAACTGCCGGGGGGGCGCCTCGCGCTGATGGTGGGCGACGTGGTGGGACGCGGTCCCCGGGCGGCGGCGGTGATGGGTCAGCTGCGCAGCGCCCTGCGCGCCTTCGCGATCGACCAGCGCGACGGCCCGGGCGAGACCGTCGCGAACCTCAGCCGCTTCGCATCGACGATCGACGGCGCCGACGTCGCCACCGCCTGCTACGCCGAGCTCGACGTGGCGGAGCGCCGACTGCGGTACGTCTGCGCGGGGCATCCGCCGCCGCTGGTGCTGAGCGCCGACGGGGGCACCCACTACCTCGAGGGGGGCCGGGGCGTTCCCCTCGGCGTGCGGGAGCCCGGAGTGGCGTATGCCGAGGGCGAGGCGCGGATCTCCGCCGGCGCCACGGTGGTGCTCTACACCGACGGGCTCGTCGAGCGGCGCGGCCGGAGCATCGACGTGGGCTTCGGCGAGCTCGCCGCCGCCATCGCCCGGCGCCGGTCGCAGGCGCCGGGCGATGTCACCGACGGCATCCTGGCCGAGCTCGGCGGCTCGGGCGACGACTGCGCGCTGCTGCTCTGCCGCGTCGATCCGCCCGCGGGCGCGCTGGAGGTCGAGGTGGGGGCCGACGCGCGCGAGCTGCGGACCGTGCGGGACGAGCTGCGCGAGTGGCTCGCGGGCCTCGGCGTCCCCCCGGCGGACGTCGAGGACGTGGTGCTCGCCTCGGGCGAGGCCCTCGCCAACTCCATGGAGCACGGCTACGCGTCCCGGGGCGAGGGCTCGGTGCGGCTGCGCGCCACGATCGACGAGACGCGCAACGCGCTCGACGTCGAGGTTGTCGATGACGGCCGTTGGCGCCCGCCCCCGGCGGAGCCCGGCGATCGCGGGCGGGGCTTCGCGCTGATGAGGGCCCTGATGGAGCGGGTGGAGGTCGCGCACGACGAGCGGGGCACGCGCGTCGCGATGCGGCGTCGGCTCCAACCGGGCCGGACCCCGCCGTCCCCGCTGCCGTCACGGCTGCGGGCCGATGACACCCCGGGGGACGCCCCCCATGGCTCGGTGCTCCGCCTCGAGGGCGACATCGACGGTTCGAACGCGGCCTCCCTGATGCGCGACCTCACCGCGCAGGACACCCGGGTGACGACGGTCGACCTGACCGGAGTGGCCGTGCTCGGCAGCGCCGCGATCCAGCTGCTCTTCGGCGCGGCGCGGCGCCTGCGCGACCGCGGCGAGACCCTGCAGATCGTCGCCGCCCCCGGGTCGCTCAGCCACCGGCTGCTCGAGCTGACCGACCTCGGATCCCTCTGCGCGGTCCGCGCCCCGGGGGGCGGACCGCCCGCGCATTGAGCCATCGTCGCGTCGTACGCGGGACGCCTAGACCGTGACGGTCTTCCTCACGACCACGTGGTCGCCCCAGGTGTCCACGACGATCTCGATCGACGCGTTCTCGTGGCCCGGGAGCAGGACGAAGAGGGCCGGATCGCGGTGGATCTCCTCGAAGCGCTCGCGGGTGAGGGCGACCCGCCCCCGGCATTCCAGGTCGGAGCACTCGCAGAAGAACCGGACCGGCTCCGACGCGGAGACCCCCGTCTCGCCGCGGATCTCCCCGACGCGCTCCCCCAGCCGGCGGTTGAGCGACTCCATGATCTGCTCGTTCTCGACCAGCCTGCGCTGGGAGGGTGACGCGTCGCTCATCGGACGCCTCGCGGACGGCTCGGGGACATGTCCGCCGATCCTCACACACCCGGACCCCTCCGCGCCGTCGCGCCGGTTGTACCGGTGCCGGAGCGGGTAGACCCGGTGCCATGACCACGCAACCGCTGCCACCCGCCCTGCCCCCGGACCAGCCTCAGCCGCCGGAGCTGCCCGACGCCCCACCGATGCCCGACCCCTTCCCCGGGCCCCCGAGCATCCCCGAGCCGGGCCCTCCCTCGATCCCCGAGCCGCAGCCCGACCCCGTCTCGCTGCCCGAGCCCGACCCGGTGCCCGAGCCGGCCATCTGAGGCCCCGCACCGCGCTCAGGCCGTGCGCACGGGCTCCTGGCCCACCAGCAGGCGCGTCAGCATGCCGCGCACCTCCCGGGCCACATCGTCGAGGGACCGTCCCTGGGGGTGCACCACCCAGTGGACGAACATGCCGAGCACCGCGCCGCGGGTTCCACGGACGACCTCCGCGAGCTCCTGGTCGCCGGATGTCGTGACGCCCGCGTCGGTCAGCGCCTGGGCGATCCGGGCGTCGGTCTGCACGTAGAAGCTGGCCAGGGCGTCGCGCGTGGCGTCGCTGCGCCGGGCCGTCGCCATCAGCGCCACGAGGGCCACAAGGCGCCCCTCGTCGGAGGCGAGGCCCCGGCTGAGGGCGTCCACGAGCTCCGTCAGCGCGATCGGCTCGCCCTCCCGGTGGGCCGCGACGCCGTCGGTGTAGATGCTGAACAGCGTGTCGTGGGCCAGCTCGCCCAGCAGCTGGTCCTTCGATCCGAACGCGTACTGGACGGCGCCCTTCGACACGCCCGCCCGGCGCGCGACGCGCTCGAGGGTGAGCCCCTCCACCCCGGTCTCGGCGAGCTCCGCCCGCGCGGCGCGCAGGAGCCCCTCCCGACGTGCGTCCCAGAACTCCAGAGTGCGCGGCTTGCCGGACATTGACCACCCCTGATCGATCCTCCGACACGGGCCGGGGACGCGGTGTATGACCGCGATAATCCGTCCGGCCGTACCACGCATCCTTCCTCGCCGGACCCGCCCGATCTATGGACCGGCGGCCATGCTCTCGTAGGTTCTTTACCTTTTCCGGCCAACGTCCCGCCATTGGCGCCGCATCCAAGATGCGCCCCCAATGGACGCCCCGACGACATCGACCGACCCCCGCACCGCGGTCCGCATGCTGGGGGTCACCAAGCGCTTCGGCCCCGTGACCGCCTGCGACCGGATCGACTTCGAGCTGCGCGAGGGCGAGGTCCACTGCCTGCTCGGCGAGAACGGCGCGGGCAAGACCACGCTGATGAGCATCCTCTTCGGCCTCCTGCGGCCCGACGACGGGCAGCTGATGGTCGGGGGCCGCCCGGCCGAGTTCTCCTCGCCCCGCGACGCTCTCGAGGCCGGCATCGGGATGGTGCACCAGCACTTCATGCTCGTCCCCGACTTCTCCGTCGCCGAGAACGTGGTGCTCGGCTCCCGCTCGGCGTGGAACCCGCGCCTCGACCGGCGCCGCATCGAGGCCGAGGTGGCCGAGGTGTCCGAGCGCTCGGGCCTGGCGGTCGACCCCGCGGCGCGGGTCCGCGACCTCCCGGTCGACGTGCAGCAGCGGGTCGAGATCCTCAAGCTGCTCTACCGCGGCGCGCGGACCCTGATCCTCGACGAGCCCACCGCCTCGCTCGGGCCGGCGGGCATCCGCTCGCTGTTCACGGCGCTCGAGGGCCTCCGCGCGCAGGGCCACTCGGCGGTGCTGATCACGCACAAGCTGACCGAGGTCCAGGAGGTCGCCGACCGCGTCACGGTGATCCGCGCGGGGCGGACGCAGGGCGTCTTCGCCCGCGGCGCCTACCGGGAGACCGACCTGGCCCGGGCGATGACCGGCGGCGAGATCGCCGCCCTGCCCCACCAGCGCGGTGCCGCCGGGACAGAGCCGGTGCTGCGGGTGGAGGGCCTGACGGTGGAGGACGACGAGGGCCGCCGCACGGTGACCGGGGTCGACCTCACGGTCTGCGCCGGTGAGATCGTCGGCATCGCGGGCGTCGAGGGCAACGGCCAGCGTGAGCTGGCCGACGTGCTCGCCGGCGTGCTCGCGGCCACCGAGGGGCGCATCTCGGTCGACGGCCGCGACGTCACGGGTCTGACGCCGCGCGAGCTGCACCGGGC
>LNEQ01000234.1 GCA_001464995.1 Actinobacteria bacterium Ga0077541 | reverse complement strand
ATGTACGGGGTCCAGTTCCACCCCGAGGTGGTCCACACCCCGTTCGGCAACGACCTGCTGAAGTGGTTCCTGTTCGAGGCCTGCGACTGCTCGCCCACCTGGACCGCGACGCACCTCATCGAGGAGCAGGTCGAGCGCATCCGGGCGCAGGTCGGCGACTCCCGCGCCATCTGCGGCCTGTCGGGGGGAGTCGACAGCGCGGTGGCCGCGCTGATCGTCCACCGCGCGATCGGCGACCGCCTGACCTGCGTCTTCGTCGATCACGGGCTGATGCGCCACAACGAGGGCGAGCAGGTGGAGGCCGCCTTCGGCAAGCACTTCGGCGTGCCGCTGGTGCACGTGCGCGCCCAGGAGCACTTCGAGGCGGCGCTCGCCAGCATCACCGAGCCCGAGGAGAAGCGCAAGACGATCGGGCGCGAGTTCATCCGCATCTTCGAACGCGAGGCCGACAAGCTCAAGGATGCGCGCTTCCTCGTGCAGGGCACCCTCTACTCCGACGTGATCGAGTCGGGCTCGCGCGACGCCGCCAAGATCAAGAGCCACCACAACGTCGGCGGGCTCCCCGAGGACATGGTCGTCGAGCTGATCGAGCCGCTGCGCCAGCTGTTCAAGGACGAGGTGCGCGTGGTGGGGGAGGAGCTCGGCCTTCCCGAGAACATGGTGTGGCGCCAGCCCTTCCCGGGTCCGGGTCTGGCCATCCGGATCATCGGCGAGGTCACCCGCGAGCGCCTCGACATCCTGCGCCAGGCCGACTTCGTGCTGCAGGAGGAGATCCGGCGCGCCGGCCTCTACCGCGAGCTCTGGCAGAGCTTCGCGGTGCTGCCGGCGATCAAGAGCGTCGGCGTGCAGGGCGACGAGCGCACCTACGCCTACCCGATCATCATCCGCGCGGTCACCTCCGACGACGCGATGACCGCCGACTGGGCGCGCATCCCCTACGACATCCTCGAGCGCATCTCCAACCGCATCATCAACGAGGTGGACGGCGTCAACCGCGTGGCGCTCGACCTCACCTCGAAGCCCCCCGGCACGATCGAGTGGGAGTAGCGGGCCCCTCCGGCCGCTAGAGCACCGGGGCCAGGTCGCTCGCGCCGACCGCCCGGCTCAGGTCGCGGATGCGCGGCAGGGCGCGGATGAACGCGTCGTAGATCTCGGGGTCGAAGTGCGTGCCACGCTCGGTGGCCATCTCGGCGAGCGCCTCGTCCTCGGGCAGCGCCGCCTTGTAGGGGCGCTTGGTCACCAGGGCGTCGTAGACGTCGGCGAGGGCGACGATCCTGGCCGCCTCGGGGATGTCGGTGCCCGCCCGGCCCTCGGGGTATCCGGTGCCGTCCCACCACTCGTGGTGGCAGAGCGCGATCTGCCGCGCCATCTGCAGCAGCGGCACGTC
>LNEQ01000233.1 GCA_001464995.1 Actinobacteria bacterium Ga0077541 | reverse complement strand
GCCCCGCGCGCCAGGAGGATGCTGTCGGGGATCCCGAGCTTGCCGATGTCGTGCATCGGCGCCGCCATCCGGAGGTCGTCGATCATCGGCTCGCTCCATCCGAGCACCCGGGCGATCGCCGCCGAGTAGAGCCCGATACGGCGCACATGGGCGCCCATGTCCCCGTCGCGGGACTCGGCGGCCGACACCAGCCGCAGCGCGATCTCCTCCTCCCGGCGCCGGATGTCGGCGGTGCGGCGGCGCACCTCCACCTCCAGGCGGTCCTGCTCGAGCATGTTCCCGCGGGCGCGCTGCAGCACGGCGACCTGCTCGGCGTGCTCGGCGCCGAGGCGCTTGAGCAGCAGCAGCGGCCGCCCGCCGACGCGCATCGCCGTCGCCTCCATCGCCGAGCCCCCGCCCTCGCGGAACGGGCCCGACGACAGCCGGCCCGAGGCGTCCCCCGTGGCCCACAGCGCCGACGCCTCGTCGAGGAACGAGGCCAGGAAGCCGAAGCGGCTCTCCGGGAGGAGGCGTCCCCCGGTGGCCATCTCGGGGTACTCAACGCTCGCCCAGGCCGGCGCCCTCCCGATGACCCGGAAGTCACCGCTGGTGCCGCGCGCGAGCACGAGGGTGTCGAGCGATGTCAGCACGTCGAGGGCGAGCCTGCCGTCGTCCGACCCGGAGGCCGCGTCCACCCGGAACGCAGGTGCCGGCGCAGGCGCCGGTGCGGCCCGGCCGAGCATCCGCCCGGCCAGATCCGCGAAGGCCTCGTCCACTCCGGCCCCGGTCCGCGCGCTCACGTGGTGGATGTCCCAGCCGGCCTCCGCCAGATCGCGCAGCACCGCCTCGTCGAGGTCGTGCATCGGTAGGTCGGTCTTGTTGACAAGCAGCATGAACGGGACCTCGCCGACGATGGCGCGCACGCGCTCCTGGAGTGCCACCGCCGTCTCCAGGGTCGCCCGCCTCTCGGCGTCGACCACCAGCGCGTAGCCCGACGCCCCGCGCAGGTACGACGAGCGCACGCTCGCGAAGTCGTCGTCGCCGGCGATGTCCCACAGCAGCAGACGGACGGGCTGGTCGGCGACGGCGACATCGAGCCGCTCGATGCGCACGCCCACCGTGGTCAGGTAGCGCTCCGCGAACCGCCCCTCGACGGCGCGGCGGACGAGGCTCGTCTTGCCGACGGCGAACGAGCCCAGCATGCACACCTTGCGCTGGACCGGCGCCGGATCCCCGCTCACCGGTACTCCGACTCGAGGCAGCCCTCGAGCACGTCGTCGAGCAGGGCGAAGGGCGCCGCCTCTCCGTCGAACTCCTCCAGCTGGCCGCCCATGCGCGCGTGTACCTCCTCGAGGCCCTCCGACAGGGCCGTCCGGAGCTCCACCGGCGCGTGGCCGCGCACCACCGCCGCCAGCGAGGCGTGCGGGCCCTGCTCCACCCACACCGCCAGGTCGCCGACGGCGAGGCTGCGCGTGGCGTCGTCGGGGTCGGCGCCGAAGGCGTCGCTCATGAAGTCCCCGGTGGCGGTCATCATGCCCGCGATCACGTCGCCGTCGTCCGAGTCGACGCCCGCCGCCGAGACCTCCCGCAGGAGCAGGCCGGTCTCGCGGTGGACCACCATCACCCGCTCCACCCGGTAGACCAGCGTGTGCAGCAGCACGACCTCGGCGAAGGGCCTGCCCGTCCGCCACGCCTCCCAGCGCCAGGCGATCGCCCGCGGCGAGAGGGCACGCGTGAGGACGTGGTTGAGCGTCTGCGTCATCGACTCGAGCGCCGCCCGCACGGCGCGGCGGATCGCGGGGCCGATCACCGGGGAGATCGCCCGCGCCACCGGGGCCGGGTCGCGGCGGATGGTCTCCTCGAGCAGCTCGGCCACCAGCGGCGCAAGCGCCCGTCGCAGCGCGTCGTCGCGGCTGGCCCGGAGCACGATCGCCTCGGCGAGCACGCCGGCCACCGCGTCCGAGAACTGGCTGGGATCCTCCAGGCGGCGCTGGAGGCCCGCGATCTGACGCTGCTCGGGGGAGAGGAGCAGCGTCCTCAGCTCCACCATCGGCTCCGCCACCGTCCCGGCGTCGGCCGGGTTGGTGGCGGAGCCCGTGGAGCCGTCGGTCACGACGCCGCGTCCTCCGGCGAATCGGGCTCGGAGAGGCGCATCGCCATGTCGGCGAGCAGCCCCGCCAGCGCCTGCCGGTCGGTCTTGGCCGACCGCAGCGCACGGGCCTCCTCATCGATCCGGTCCGACAGCGCGCGCTGAACCCGGCGCAGGTCGTCGGAGGCCGTCTTGGACTGCTGCAGCAGCTGGTCGCGGATCTGGCTGCCGTCGTCGGCCGTGCGCTCGTCGAGCGCGTCGATGCGCAGCTCGATGGCGCCGTCGGCCGTCTCGAGGTCGCCGACGGCCCCGGCGACCGCCTCGGTGCGCTCGCGCCGCTCGGTCGCCAGCCGGTCGCTCAGGGCGGCCAGCTCCTTCTTGGTGAAGGCCTCGAGCGCGTCGAGCCGTGCGCGGGTCTCCTCGCGCAGCTCGGCCGCTGCGGCCGCCAGCCGGCTCTCCAGCGTCGCGAAGCGCTGCTCGTAGTCCTGCATCTGCCCGCCGAACAGGATCTCGCGGATCTTGTCCACGTTGGCATCGGGGGCCGGATCGGCCGGCGGGCCCGCAGCGGCCCGGGCCGGGGTGTTCTTGGCCGGCCGCTCAGATGTCTCGACCGAGCCCTTGGGCGGGGACATACGACTCCCTCGTACATGTCGGATGCGCGCCACGATACATCCCGCTGAGCGGGCGCGGATCCCCCGTGCCGCGGTACTGCGCGCACGAACGGCACCGAGGCTCAGTGCCGGTCGTGCGCGCACCAGCGGGGTCGCCCTCAGGCGTCCGCCAGCATCCGCGCGACCTCCTCCCACTCCACCGCGGTCTGGCGGCCGGCGTCGAACTGCTCCATGAGGGCGGTGTGCACCCGCAGCAGCTCGGGGTCGTCCTTGCCCGGCTCCCGGCCCGTGTGCTGGCGGACGAGGAAGACCAGGCCCGCCACGCCGGAGTCGCGCGTCAGGCTCACCTCCAGCGGCCGCCCGATCAGGCGCGGCACGTCGAAGGGCGCGTACATGGGCCAGTGCTTGTTGAGGCCGTCGGCGTGGATGCCGGCGCGCGTGCGGTGCGCGTCGCGTCCGTAGAGGGGATAGGTCGGGGCCAGCGGCCGGCCGAGCTCGGCGTAGAGGGAGGCGAGGTCGTTGAGGGCGTGGAAGTCGGGCGCCGGGTCGCCGATCAGGCCCATCCCGATCGCGTGCATCACGATCGCCTCCAGCGGCGCGTTGCCGGTGCGCTCCCCCGTCCCGAGCAGCGTCCCGTTCACCACCGCGCACCCGGCCTGGATGGCCGCGAGGCAGTTGGCCACCACCAGGTGCGTGTCGTTGTGGGGGTGGAACTCGAGATCCTCGGCCGGGATCCCGAGCGCGCGCAGGGCGCGGATGTGGCGCGGGATGGAGCGCGGTGAGGCGACGGTCTCCAGGGGCAGCCCGAGGCCCATCGTGTCGCACACGCGGAACTTCGGGCGCAGCTCCGGACCGAAGGGCGCGGCGGCCGCGAGGGCGGCCTCGGCGAAGGGCAGCAGGAACTCCTCGGGCGCGCGCGTCGCGTCCTCGAGGTGCAGGCG
>LNEQ01000232.1 GCA_001464995.1 Actinobacteria bacterium Ga0077541 | reverse complement strand
GACACCACCGACCCGATCACCACCGCGCCCGCGTTGCCGGCCCGGTCGCGCGAGCGCACCCGCACCAGGTGCCGCCCGTCGGGCAGCCCGCCGAGGTGCGTCGACGCCGTCCGCCGTCCGTCGCCCGGGAGCGGCTGGTCGGCGAAGGGGATCCACTCGCCCGCCGCATCCCCGAGAGGCGACGCGTTGACCTCCGCGACGACCGGGCTGCCCGGATCGGTCCCCGACAGCTCGTCCGACTGCGACCACGACGCGACGACCGTCCCGCCCTCGGGCGTCAGCCGAACGAAGGACGCGCCCGGAGGGGATCGGTCGAGCTGGAGCGTTCCGAGAACGAGGGGCGAGTTGGCCGCCCCGTCGATCACGACGCGCACTTGGTGACGACCCGCGAGGTCTCCAACGGGCACAGACAGTGCCCCGTTGGGGCCTGAAGCGAGCGGACCCTGAACGACCGTGCGCGTCTGCCACACGTCGGACGCACTTCCGTCGGGGGCGAGGTTGACTTCGATTCGAGCGCTCGCGAGAAGCGGTGGATCGAAGTCGTTCTGAGTCCAGCCAGCGAGAAATCCTCCCGCCGAGCTCCAGCCTGAGGGTGAGAGAGCAGGGTCACTGAGCACCGGTGCCCCGAACGCAGCGGGTGGGACCAAGAACGTCACGGCGAGGGCAGTGATTACGAGAGCGCGCCTCATCGAAGAGGCACGGTATTACCTGACGCGCACGCGGATCACCCCCGAACGGACGGGGAGCAGCGGCCAGCCGACCTCGGTCGGCACGACCAC
>LNEQ01000231.1 GCA_001464995.1 Actinobacteria bacterium Ga0077541 | reverse complement strand
AAGGTGCCGTCCCCGCGGATCCGCGCGTTCACCACCGGCCGCCAGATGCGCCGCACCGGGTCGAGCCACTCGAGCACGATGCCCTTGCGCGAGCCGAGCCCCAGCTGGGACGGCGACGGGCGCAGGCGCCCGGAGAACAGGATCTGCTCGCCCACGGCGACCCCCGTGCTCGACGCGCCCAGGCCGACGGTGGGCCGCACCTCGAGGCGGACGTCCACCGAGGCACGCCGCGGGAGCAGTTGTCGCCCCGCGGCGACCCCGGTGCGGACGATCCCCCCGCCCACGGGACGGGCGTCGATCGCGAAGCCGCCGCCGGCCCGCGTCAGGCCACGGCCGATGATCCTGCCGCGGTGATCGCGCACCTGGATCTCCGAGCCCACGATGCCCCGGCCGGCCCGATCGAGCAGGCGGCCGCTGATCCGGACCCGTCCTCCGGCGCCGATGCGGCGGACCAGAACGGCGCGGGTGCCGCGCAGTTCCGTGCGCGCCCCCGCCACGAACAGAGAGAGGTGCGCGTCCCGGAGACGCGCCAGGGGATCGGCCGCGGTCGTCCCGGCGCCGGTGCCGATGATCGTCGCCGTGCCGGCGCGGACCGCGGTGTTGCCGGCGGCGTCGGCGATGATCAGGCGCACCGGCCGCTCGCCCGCCGGAAGCGCGGACACGTCGACCACCAGGCTGCCCGTGCCATCGGAGGCCTTCTCGCTCGCGAGCGTGCGCCAGGTGCCGGCGTCCTTCCACTGGACGGTCGCCGTCGCGACGCCGGCGTGGGCGTCGTCGGCCGTCCAGCCCACCTTCATCGGCCGCGAGCCGCCGGGCGAGAAGGTGGCCCGCGAGATCGAGGGGTCCAGGGAATCGACCTTCACGACGCCCCGCCTCTCGGTGGCGAGCGCGGACCCGAACGGACCACCGTTGCGCACGACGACTCTGAGGGCGTGGCGGCCGTTCTCGAGCCCCGTCAGATCGATCGGGATCACCCGGCGGCCGGCGGGCGCGGACGAGGTTCCGCGACGCACCCACTCGCCCGACTCACCACCGTCGGCCGCCGTGTTGACATCGATCTCCGTGGCGCCGATTCCGAGGGCCGACTGCAGGTTGTCGGTGGCCGTCATGTCGATGTCGGCCCGGCTCACCCAGCCGGACGGCACGGAGTGGAGTTCGACCTTCGGAGGCGTCGTGTCGATCGCGATGCGCCCGGTGGCGACGGATGCCGCGCTGTTGCCCGCCATGTCGGTGGTCCACACCCGCCAGGCGTGCATCCCGTCCGCGAGGGCGAGGCCCTGCACGGCGACCGACTTCCGGCCTGCCTGCTGGGTGGTGGCGACGGTCTCCCATGTGCCGCCGGTTCCCCCCTCCGTCGCGCTGTTGACCTCCGCCCGGCTGCCGGCGACGCCGCTCAGGTTGTCCTCGGCGGTCCATCCGAGGGACACCGCGCCCGGCGCCCCCGGGAGGTCGGCGCTGAGCCCGGAGGACGTCGGTGGCGTGCCGTCGACCGAGATCGCCCCGCCGGCCGCCACGCCGCCCGTGCCGTCGCCGTCGACCTGCACCGTGACCGCGTGCATCCCGTCGGGCACCCCCGAGAGAGGGACGTCCACGACGTGCGAGCCCGCTCCGGGCGCTCCGCTCCAGCGCGCCTGTCCGCCGATCAGGACCCGCTGCCCGGCGATGCCGTCGCTGCCGAAGTTATCCGCGGCCGCCCAGCTCACCTGCAGCGATGCCGCGCCCGTCAGCCATCCCGTGGGGAGGGGACCGATCGAGACCGTCGGCGCCGCCACGTCCCGTACGAGGATCCGTGGGTTGTCGATGAAGTAGCCCCGGGCGTGCTGGTTGCGCCCCTCGGTCTGATTGAGGCCGAGGTGCACGTTGCAGTTGCCCCCGCCCAGCCGGACGTCGTATGAACGTCCGCCCTGCGGGGACTGAGGCATCGCCGCGTCGCCCTCCGACCAGATCACCTGCCGGTCGCTCGTGACCTGCAGCGCGAGGGAGCTCGGCGCCTGGGTGCGCAGCGCGCTCCACTGGACCGCGGCGATCTCGCTGCCCACCGCCGGGCACCCCCAGTTCATCTCCCAGTGGTTTCCGGTACCGGCCGGAGAGAGAGCGGGTGCCTGGATCTGCCACACGGGGCCGGGCAGGACCGTCGCGCCGAACTGCGCGCTGACCGCCCAGATGGACGCTCCGTAGGGGTAGAGGTTGCCCTCGGTGGCGCCGGCGACCGGCACCGCCGAGACCGCGGTCGCGCCGGCGACCACGGCGATGAGGACCCCCCGCCGGCTCATGGCCCGAACTCCAGCGCGACTGCGGCCGTCGTCGGTGCGGGGCTGGGCGGTACGGGAGCCGGAGTCGTCCGGGGCGCCGCGGCGACGACCCGTGGCGCAGATCGCGTGGCGTTCGATGTCGCCACCGTGACGGTGCGCGCCGACGGCGTCCTCGACACGGCCGGGGCCCGCCGCTCGGTGCGCGCCGCCGCCCGGCTCCGCTGTCCGGCCGCAGCCCTCGCCGCCTCCCTGCGCGCCTGCGCGAAGGTCGCCGCAAGGCGCGCGGCATCGACGGTGGTCGTCGCGGCGGCGGTGTGCAGCGGCGCGGCGGCCGAACGGGTGATGGCGGCGACCTGCGGCTCCGTCGCCGCCGGCCGGACCGCATCCGCGACGATCGGCGCGCCCGCCGCGCCCGCCACCGCGACCGCCGCTGTCCCGGCCCCCACTTTGGCGAGCGCCGAGGAGGGCAGGTCCATCGCCATCTGGACCATCGAGCCCATGCGGACAGTCGCGCCTCCACTGACCCGCTCCCACCAGGCGATCACCGGGGTCGGGTCGGGGGCTCCCGCGAAGGCGTGGCCGCCCAGCAGCGCGACCGGGACCATCCCCGCGAGCCATTCGTTCGATTCGCGGCGATCCCTGAGGACCGCGCGGCAGTGGCCGCAGTGGCGGACGTGACGCGAGACCGCGCGCGCCTCCTTCGCAGTCGCCTGCCCCGAGGCGACCCGCCCGATGGCCGGGTCGAGCCGCTCGCACGCCTCCCCGGAGGCGAGCCGTACCTCCCAGGCCGCCAGGCGCGCCCGCCCCTCGAGCACCGACCGCTCCACCTTCCTCAGGGAGAACCCGGTGATCTCCCGGATCCGCTCGTAGCTGACGCCGGCCGTCTGGAGCATCAGGCAGACGCGCTGCGCGTCGGTGAGGCCGGCGAGCCCGTCCTGGATGGAGCGGTACCGCTCGCGCCATTCGGCGAGCGCGTCGATCCTGACCGCGGACTCGAGCGTGTTCTCGTACGCCTCGGTCACGTCGGCCTCGGCACCCGGCCCCTCGCGCCGCCGTACCCGCGCGACGGCGAGCGCCTCATTGCGCAGCACGGTGTGGAGCCAGGCCATGAACCGGCGTTGCTCGGTGACCGGCGCGCGCGTCAACGCGATCTCCATGGCCCGCTGGTAGGCGACCGCGTGTAGCGGGCCGCGAACCGGATCAGGCCGGGGGCGGAGCCCATGGCCAGGCAGGCCGCGTGCCGGCGGTCGTCGTCGGAGGGAGGAGGAGGGGCTGGCTCAGGCATGAGCGGAGGTGGACGGTATGCCGAATATCACAAAAGCTCCATATATCTTTCGTCTAGGAATCGCGCTCGATGCGCGGACGAACGAGGGCCGGGCCCCGGCCGATTCACCCCCCTCCGCCGAACCTCGCCGTCCGATCGGCCGCTATTTGCGCGAAACGGCGTGTGCAGGGGCCCGGTGGCTAGGCTCCCGCGATGGCCGCTCACGTCCACACGGCGCGCTTCCTCGTGGTCATGTCCGAGGTCGACGTGGCCCAGATCCACTTCACGGCCGTGCACCGGTGGATGGACCGGGGCCTGTCGGAGTGGCTCGTCGAGGTCGGCCACCCCTTCACGCGCCTGCTCGAGGAGGGCCCGGGCATCCCGATCGTGGAGACCCGCTGCTCGTTCGTCGGTGATCGACCAGACCACCGAGATCGGCGGCGTCGGGCGGACCTCGTTCCGCAGCCGGCACGTCTTCTCGCGCGCGGGTGAGGTGATGGCCCGCGGCGAGCTGATCCACGTCTGCGTCGACCGGAGCACGCGCGAGACGGTGCCCGTGCCCGGCTGGCTGCGCGACGCCGCGGTGCCCGACCCCGTTGATGTGCCGGAGGGCGGGACTCCCTAGGCGCACTCCGGTGACGGATCGGTCTGGAGCGGTGCGTCGTGCCGGGCGGATCCTCCCCCGCAGTCGAGACGAGGGGGAGTGCGGTGGAGCCGAGGACGTACGCGTGGATCATCCCGGCGAGGCTCGCGGTGGCGGAGAGGCCCGGTGGGGCGGGGCGCAGTCACAGTCGCGAGCGACGGGCGGCAGAGCTGGAGTGGTGGCGCGGCCAGGGCGTCGGCGCGATCGTCTCGGGGCTCCGCACCCGGCACTGCCTGGCCGACTACGTGGACGCCGGGTTCGCCGTGCGCTGGCATCCGCTGGAGACCCCCGAGCAGGCCGAGCGCGACATGCCCGCCCTGGTCGCCGATGTGCGCGGCCTGCTCGAGGAGGATCCGATCAGGGGCGTGCTCGTGCACTGCGACATGGCCAACGAATGGCTCGCCGGGTTCGACGCCTCCCTGCGTCTCGGGCTCCGGCTGGCCCGCACGCCGAGGTCCGCCCTGCGTGCGGTGACCTCTGACGGGCTGCCTGTAGGCTCCCTCGCGACGTCGATCGTGGGACGCCCCATGTCGGCGGCGGCGTGACCAGGGTGATCGGCGTCGCGAGGCCCTACCGGACCGCGCGCGGCGCGGCTCCCGGGTCGGGCGGCTCCGGCTCGGCGGACGACGATGCCGGCGGACGTGACCGAGCCAGCCGAGGTGACCTCCCGTATGTCCTCACGCCGATCGCGCTTCTGGCCCTTCCGGGCCGACGCGGACTCCGGTTCGCCCGCGGCGCGTCCCGGGCCGGCGCAGGACCATGGCGCGTCCGGCCGGCGGACGCCGCTGGTGCTGGTCGACGGCCGCATGGCGCGACGGCGGGTGACGGGCATCGGCACCTACGTCAACGAGCTGCGGCACGTGATGGAGACCAAGCCCGCGTCCGACCTTCGGGTGGAGTGGATCTTCGGCCCGCCGGGCCTGCCGCGGTGGGGGAAAGTCACCTCCTACGGGAACCTGCTGCTGGACCTGCTCTGGCTGCACGTGCTGCTGCCGCTCGCGGCATGGCGGCGGCGGGCCGCGCTGGTGCACGCGCCGGTCAACTGGGGTCCCTGGTGGAGCCCCTGCCCGACCGTGGTGACGATCCACGACCTCTCGTGGGAGCGCGTGCCCGAGGCCTTCCCCGAGAACTTCCGCCGGTACGCCCGGATATTCGCGCGGCGGTCGGTGAAGCGCGCGGCGCGGGTGATCGCGGTGTCCGAATCGACCTCGAAGGACCTGCAGGAGATCTACAACGTTCCGCCGGGGCGCATCCGGGTGGTGCCGAACGGGGTGCATCCCGACACGCGCCCTCCCGGGCCGCGGGAGCCGATCGTGCTGAGCGTCGGCATCCGCGAGCCGCGCAAGCGCATCGCCGAGCTCGTGGAGGGCCACGCCCGCTACTGGGCGGAGGCGCCCGACGAGCCGCCTCGCTGCCGGCTGATCGTGGTCGGCGGGCCGGGCGGCGACGAGGAGCGGATCCAGGCGGCGGTCGGGCCGGGTTGCGAGATCCGGAACTTCGTGCGGCGGGAGGAGCTGCTCGACCTCTACCGGCGCGCGACGCTGCTCGCCTACCCCTCCTCGTACGAGGGCTTCGGGCTCCCGGTGGTCGAGGCGATGGCCCACGGCTGCCCGGTGCTCTGCGCCCGCAACTCGTCGCTCATCGAGATCGGCGGGCGCTCGGCGATCTTCCTCGACGACGTCACCCCCGAGGGCATCGCGGCGGCGCTGACCGAGGCACTCGCCGACCGCGATGCGCTGGCCGCGCGCGGCGAGGCGGGCCGGGTGGAGGCGGGGCGGTACTCGTGGCCCGCGTCGGCGACCGCGACGCGCGACGTCTACCGGCAGGCACTGCGCCGATGAGCGCCGGCCGGCGGTCGCCGGCCTGGCTCCGCCTGGTCGCCCGCAGCTACCGCCTGGGCGCGCGCTGGGCGGTGTCCGGTCTGCGCGGCGGCGGATGGCCGGATCCCCGCGGGGGGCTCTACCGGCTGCTGGTCCCGCTCGAGCCGTGGCGCTACTACGAGCTGGCGCGCGTGGCGCGGGAGCCGTTCGCCGGCGACTGCCTCGACGTCTCCAGCCCGAAGCTCCTGCCGAGCCTGCTCCAGGCGGAGGGACAGGGCCGGTGGGTGGCGATCGACCTCCTGGCCGAGGAGGTCGCGCGGTGGAGGGCCCTCGATCCCGACCTCGATCTCCGCGTGGAGGACGCCCGGGCGCTGTCGTTCCCCGACGCGTCGTTCGACGCGGTGGCCTGCGTCTCGGTGATCGAGCACGTGCCCGGCGACGGCGACGCCGCGGCCATGGCCGAGATGTGGCGGGTGCTGCGCCCCGGCGGGGTGCTCCACCTGACGACCAACGTGGGCGCGCGCCCCGGGGAGGTGCGGACCGCCCGGCCGGTCTACGACACCGAAGGAGCCGCGGCCGCGCGCCCCGGCGCCGGGCCGGACCCGACCGCCGCCGCCGAGGGTGTCTTCTTCGAGCGCCGCTACTCGGCGGAGACCTTGGAGTCGCGCCTGCTGGGGCTCGGCTGGCGGGTGGAGGAGCGCGAGTACGTCCGGGAGAGGCGCCCCGTGCACACGCGGTTCTTCGGCGCCCGCCCGCTCTCGTTCCTCGCCGGGGGCCTGCTGCCGCTGGTCTGCGTGCGGAACTTCCGCGCGGTGCGCGACCCGTCGGAGCTCCCGTCCGACGTGCACGGTGTCGTTTATCTCCGTCTGCGCAGGCCGGAACGACCCTGATCCGGGCGACCGGGACCTCCCGGGTGGCGCAGAGCGGCGGAAACGGCAGTACGATCGGCAGGTGCGGCCGGCGGAGACAGCTCGCGTGACCGTTGCCGGACCGCCGGATCGGGGCGTGCGGGCGGATGTGACGACCTCGTGACGACCCGGCCCACGGGGCGTGAGTCCGAGGCGCTTCCACCGACGACGCCCAGCGAGCGGCGCCCCGTCCGGCGGGACACGCGCTTCCTGCCCCTTCTGGCGGGTCCTGCGGGTACCGCGACGATCCGGCGGATCTTCTCGGTGGCGGTGCTGGTGGCGATCGACGTCACGGCCTGCTTCGCGGGCATCTACACGGCCCTCGCGATCAAGTTGATGGTGCAGGGGCAGCCGATCGACTCGGGTGCGATCTGGGCTGTGGAGCAGAAGGCGCTCCCCTTCGCCGCGACCACGATGGTGCTCGTGTTCGCCAAGAACCGGCTCTACGCCCCGCGCGAGCAGCGCGGCGGCGGCGCCCGGATCCTGTCGTCGACCACGCTCACGATGGTGGTGGTGCTGGTCGTGCTGCTGGTGGCGGGCTTCCGCTTCAACACCTACTACCTCTTCTACTCGTCGTGGATCCTCGTCGCGGGCTTCGACATCGCCCTGCGCACGAGCTACGACAGCGTCACGGCGCTGGTGCTCGACGCACTGAACTTCGAGCGCAGGGCCCTGCTGGTCGGGGCGCCCGCGCTCGTCGGGCCGATCGCCGCGAGCCTCGAGCGGGCGGAGAGCCGGCAGGGGGTGCCCTACCGGGTGGTGGGCCACCATCAGCTGACCGCCGGGCTCGGCTCGGACGACGCCGGCGGGGAGGCCGCCGCCCTGCGCGAGGCGCTGGATCCCGATGCGGTGGACGAGGTGATCATCGCCGGGTGGTCGGGTGAGGACGCGCCGGTGCTCGAGCTGCTCGACATCTGCCGGCGGCGCGGCATCCCGGTGCGGCTCGCGCCGACCACCGCCGAGCTGCTGACCCATTCGGTGCAGGCCGTGCCCGCTCCGGGCCTGCCCCTCTTCGACCTGCGGCCGCCGGTGCTCGGCGGGGCCGCCTTCCTCACCAAGCGCGCCTTCGACCTGGTGGTGGGGAGCCTGATCGGCATCCTGGTGGCGCCCATCCTGGCGATCGCGGCGATCGCGATCCGGCTGGAGGACGGCGGGCCGGTGGTCTACCGCAACCGGCGCATCGGCGTGGAGGAGCACGAGTTCACCTGCTTCAAGCTGCGCACGATGCGCACGGGCGCCGACAGCGAGCAGAAGGACCTGGAGGCGCACAACGAGGCCGACGGGCCGCTGTTCAAGATCCGCGAGGACCCCCGCGTCACGCGGGTGGGCAGGGTGTTGCGCCGCCTCTCGATCGACGAGCTGCCGCAGCTGTGGAACGTGCTGCGCGGCGAGATGTCGCTGGTCGGCCCGCGGCCGCTGCCCCGCCGCGACTACGAGCGCCTCGACGCCCTCCACAAGAAGCGCTACCTCGTGCTGCCCGGCCTGACCGGCCTCTGGCAGGTGAGCGGGCGCAGCGACCTGTCGTTCGACGAGCTGGTGCGGCTCGACTTCTATTACATCGAGACGTGGTCGATCTGGCTCGACCTGACGATCATGGCCCGCACGATCCCCGTCGTGCTCGGCCGTCGGGGCGCGTACTGAGCGCCCCCGTCCCGCCGGGCGGCCCCGGGCCGGGAGCGCCCGAACCCGAACCCGATCCCGACCGCCTGCTGGCCGCCCTGCACGACGCCGCCGGCGAGCCGCCGCTCGCCCCGCTGAGCCTGGCCGACCCCACGCCGTCGGCCCGCCGCGGCCCCGCCGGGGGGATCGTGTCGGGCGTGCGCCGGGCGATCCTGCGCCTGCTGTCGCCGGCCCTCGGCGACCTCCTCGGCCAGCTCGAGCGCGACCGGCACCGCCAGCGCGCGGAGATCGCCCGACTCGAGCGACGGGTCGCCGAGCTGGAGCGCGAGCGGGGGCGCTGAGCGTGCGCGTCGCGTTCGTGGTGCAGCGCTTCGGCGAGGAGGTGGCCGGCGGCGCGGAGGCCCTCTGCCGCGCGACGGCCCACGCCCTCGCCACGCGCGGCGACGCGGTCGAGGTCTACACCACCACCGCGCGCGACTACCTCACCTGGGCGCCCCACTACCCGGCGGGCACCTCACTCGACGGTCCCGTCGTGGTCCACCGCTTCCCGGCCGATCCTCCCGACCCATCGCGCTCGGCCGACCTCACCCGCGCCCTCGCGCTCGGTGGCGGCGACGCGGCCGCCGAGGACGCCTGGGCGCGCGCGCAGGGCCCGGTGGCCCCCGGGATGCTCGCCGCGCTCAGCGCGGCCCGGCGCCGTCACGAGGCCGTCGCCCTGTGGACCTACCTCTACGCGACGACCCAGCTCGCGATGCCCCTGGCGCCCGAGCGCACGGTGCTGGTGCCCCTGGCCCACGACGAGCCGATGCTGCGCTTCGGCCTCACCCGGGGCCTCGTGCGGATGGCCGCGGGCCTGGCCTTCATGACGCCCGAGGAGCGGCGCCTGGTGGACGACCTCCACGGCATCGGCGACCGCCCCGAGGCGATCGTTGGGGCCGGCCTCGACCCGGCGCCGCCCGGCGACGGCGCACGGGCGCGTGCCGGGCACGACCTCCCCGACCGCTTCGTCCTCTACCTCGGCCGCGTCGACCCCGCCAAGGGCCTCGACGCCTTGGTGCGGGCCCACTCGGCCTACCGGGCGGCCGGCGGGGGCCTCGGGCTGGTGCTCGCCGGGCGGCCCACCGTGGACATGCGGCTGCCCTCCTGGGTGCGCACCACCGGCTTCGTCGACACGCAGACGCGCTCCGACCTGCTCGACGCCGCGGAGCTGGTGGTGCTGCCCTCGCCCCATGAGAGCCTCTCGCTCGTCGCCCTCGAGGCCTGGCGCGCCGGGCGTCCCACGCTCGCGACAGGGCGCTCGGACGTGCTGGCGGGCCAGACGGCCCGCTCGGGCGGCGGCCTGCTCTACCTGGACGCCCCCACCTACGCCCGTCAGGTCACACGCCTCGCCGCCGACCCGGCCCTGCGCGCCCGGCTCGCGGCGGCGGGCGAGGGCTGGGTGGCCGACCACAGCTGGGACGCCTGCGCCCGGCGCTGGCGGGGGCTGCTGGCCCGCGTGCGCCACCCGCTCGACACCGCCTGAAGCCCGGCGTGGGCCGGCGGGTCAGGCGTCGGTCAGGCCCGTGGTCCGCTGCCAGGACCGCAGGGTCGCCCACGCCACCACGAGGCCCGCGAACCGCCCGGCGGGGGCGATCCGCCGCGCCACCTGGCGGGGCGTGGGCCGCGTCCCGTCGAACCAGCGCTCGGTGGCCACGCGGATCGTGGCCGAATCGATCGACGGGCGCTCGAAGTGACCCATCAGCAGCAGGATGAAGCCGGCCGTCGACGGGCCGATGCCGGTGAGCGACAGCAGCGAGGCGTAGACGCGCTCCTCGTCCCCGGCCGCCGAGTCGGCCTCGATGTCGGCCAGCGTGCCGTCGATGGCCGCGCGCGCGGCGGCCAGGATCGCCGGTGCCCGGTAGCCCACGCGCGCCACCTCGCGCAACGGCTCCTCGCCCGCTCGCAGCAGGTCGGCGGGGCTGGGGAAGGCCTCGTCGCGGCCGAGCGCGGCGATGCGGTTGATCGAGTTCACCGCCTGGCGCCAGGTGGTGTTGGTGCCGCAGATGCCCTTCACGACGTCCTCGAACAGCGAGGAGCCGGCGAGCACCCGCCCGCCCCCATAGGCGGCGAGGTCGCGCGCGAGCTCGGGGTCGACCGCCTCGACGGCCTCCTCGAACCCCTCCAGGTCGACGTCGAGCTGCAGCATCCGCCGCACGCGCGAGCGCGCGAGGGCCCGCTCGGCCGCCGACAGCGACCGCGAGGGGGCGACTCCGACGCCTCCGTCGCTGGCGCCCATCACCAGCGCGAGCGGGCCGGAACCGAGGTCCTCGGTGCGGTGCAGCAGCTCACCGGTGCGGTCCCAGGCGAAGGGGGCGGTCTGGAACCAGCCGTGGCTGACGGCCACGGCGGCCAGGCGGAAGGGCCCCTGGGCCGGGACGGTGAATCCTGGGCCTCTCATCGCACGAGGCTCCCAGAACGCGCACGGCCCCGTCCACCCATGGTGGACGGGGCCGTCACGTGGCCTGCGTTCGGTGCCGGAACCGCTACCTGATGAAGAGCATCTCCGAGTAGCGCGGGAGCGGCCACAGGTCGTCGGCCACCGTCCGCTCCAGCGTGTCGGCCACCGCGCGGACGTCGTTCATCGCGGCGAAGACGGTGTCGCGCATGTACGCCGCCTCCTCAGCGAGGTCCGTGGGGTGGTTCTCGTCGAGGTTGGCCGTCTGCAGCGCCTTGATCGCCTTGGTGAACTGGTCGATCAGGGTCGTGCACTCCTTGGCGAGGGCGGTGAGGCCCGCGCCCTTGAGGATGGCCAGGTGGCGCGCCGCGGCCGGCAGCAGCATCGTCGCGGCGATGTCCGCGGCCGTCTCGGCCTCGATGTTCAGCTTGATGACGTACTGCTCGAGCGCCACCTCGAGCCGCGAGTGCAGCTCCCGGTCGCTGAGCACGCCGTAGTTGCTGAACACGCCGACCGTCTGCTCGGAGACCAGCTGCGGCAGCGCGTCGGGCGTGGTCTTGAGGTTGAGGAGGCCCCGCTTGGCGGCCTCCGCGTGCCACTCGTCCGAGTAGCCGTCGCCGTCGAAGACGACCCGGCCCGACGACTTGTACGTGGCGGCGATCACCTCGGACAGCGCGTCCTCGAGGGTCTTGCCCGGCTTCTTCTTGGTGCCGGCCATCTTGGCCTCAAGGTCCTCGCAGAGCGAGTCGATCGACTCGGCGACGATCGTGTTGAGGACCGTGTTGGCGAAGCTCGGCGACTGGTTGGAGCCGAGCGCCCGGAACTCGAAGCGGTTGCCGGTGAACGCGAACGGGCTGGTGCGGTTGCGGTCGCCCGTGTCCTTGGGAAGTTCCGGCAGCACGCCCGCCTTGAGGTTCATCACCTCGCGCGCGGCGCTCTCGGCCGGCTCCCCGGCGGCGATGGAGGTGAAGACGCTCTCCAGCTCCTTACCGAGGAAGATCGAGATGATCGCCGGCGGGGCCTCGTTGGCGCCGAGGCGGTGGTCCTGGCCGGCGCTGGCGATCGACGCGCGCAGCAGGCCCTGGTGCTTGTCGACCGCCCGGATGACGGCGGTCGCGAAGAACAGGAACTGCAGGTTGTCGTGCGGCGAGTCGCCCGGGTCGAGCAGGTTCGCATCGTCGGTGCTCATCGACCAGTTGTTGTGCTTGCCCGAGCCGTTGACGCCCGCGAAGGGCTTCTCGTGCAGCAGGCAGACCATGCCGTAGCGACGGGCGACGGCCTGCATCACCTGCATGCTCAGTAGCTGGTGGTCGGTGCCGACGTTCGAGTTCTCGAAGATCGGGGCGATCTCGTACTGACCCGGCGCGACCTCGTTGTGGCGGGTCTTGACCGGCACGCCGAGCTTGGCCAGCTCGCGCTCGATCTCGAGCATGTAGGCGAGCACCCGCTCCGGGATCGACCCGAAGTAGTGGTCGTCGAGCTGCTGGCCCTTGGCCGGCTTGGCGCCGAACAGCGTGCGGCCGGTCGCGATCAGGTCGGGGCGCTCGAAGTAGAACTGCTCGTCGATCAGGAAGTACTCCTGCTCCGGCCCGATCGTCGTGTAGACGCGCTGGGGGGCGTCGCCGAACAGGACCAGGGCGCGCTGGGCCGACTTGTCGAGCGCGGCCATCGAGCGCAGCAGCGGGATCTTGGTGTCGAGCGCCTCACCGGTCCAGGAGGCGAACGCCGTCGGGATGCACAGGTACGCCCCGTTGGGGTTCTCCATGATGAAGGCGGGGCTGGTCGGGTCCCACGCGGTGTAGCCGCGGGCCTCGAAGGTGGCGCGGATGCCGCCGCTCGGGAAGCTCGACGCGTCCGGCTCGCCCCGGATCAGCTCCTTGCCGCTGAACTGGGCGATGGACGTGCCGTCGCCGACCGGGCCGTAGAACGAGTCGTGCTTCTCGGCCGTGGATCCGGTGAGCGGCTGGAACCAGTGCGTGTAGTGCGTGGCGCCCCTCTCGAGCGCCCAGTCCTTCATGGCCAGGGCCACGGCGTCCGCGAGTCCGGAATCGAGCGGCTCGCCGCGATCGATCGTCGCCTGGAGCTGGCGGAAGATGGTCTTCGGCAGGCGCTGGCGCTGCTCGTCGGGTCCGAAGACGTTGGACCCGTAGATGGAGGTCCCCGGGATGGTCAGGTCACCGAACGTGATCGATCCGTTCGGGCTCCACTGAGCGGCGGCGACGTTTGTTCCTCGAACTCTCGGCATGGCGCGGATGGCCCTCCTTTTCTGGGCTAGGGCAGCGCCGGATGATACGACGCGCCATCTTCCCGGCGCTTTGTGACCAAGGGCCAAACGCAGCCACCGATCTTTCGCCCGCTGGACAAACAACGGCCCTCCGGCGGCGGTTGCCTTGAATCCGGGGGGCCGCGGCCCCATTGTCCTGACGATGGTGACCGATATCCGCGCCGCCGCCCCGCCGGACGGCCGCACCCTCCTCTCCGATCTGATCGACCTGCCCGCGCTGCGCGGCGCCCGCGTGGTGCCGCCCCGGGCCGTGCTCGACCGGCCCGTGTCGGCCCTGGTGATCGCCGACACCGACGCGCCCGATGAGATCGACGCCGTCGTCGTGAGCCCGGGCGGACCGCCCGAGGCGCTGCCGCCCGGGTGCGTGGGGGTCGTCTGCCGCCAGCCGCCCGCCGGCGACATCGGCGTGCCGGTCATCGTGCTGCCGCCGGCCGCGCCCTGGGGCGCGGTGCTCGCCGCCATGGCCGGCGCCATCGCGGGTGGCACGGGCACGGCCGGAGCCGCCCGAGCCCGCCTCGCGCTGCGCGCGCCCCTGATGGAGGGACGCGGCTACCCGGGCCTCGCCACCACGGCCGGCGAGCTGCTCGACGCCCCGGTCGCGATCCTCGACGACTACCTCGACCTGCGCGGCGCGGCCGGCCTGTCGGAGGACCAGGAGGCCTTCCTCGACGCCGCCGTCGTGCGGGCGCGTGGCCACGGGCCGGCCTCGGTGGTGGGTCCCTTCGTGGAGGAGGCCATGGAGGGCATCAGCCGCGAGCTCGTCCACGGGCCGGCAGGCGGAGTGATCGGCGTGCTGGTGGCGTGGGTGCCGCCGCCCATCTCCGCTGCGCGCCAGGGGATCCTCGACGAGCTGGCCGAGGCGTCGGCGATGGAGCGGGCCCGCGAGGAGGTGCGCACCGAGACCGAGTCGCGCCTGCGCGGCGACCTCATCGAGGAGCTGATGGCCGGCGAGGCCGTCAGCCGCGAGTCGCTGGTGCGCCGGGCGCGCCACCTGGGCGCCGACCTGTCGGGTGGCGCCGTCGCGCTGATCGGAAAGCTCCAGGACCCGCACACCGAGGGGCGCGTGATCACCGACCCGCGGCTGGTGCGCCGCTTCCTGCAGCAGGCGCGGGCGGCCATGGACATCCACTGGCCGCGGGCCCTCGTCGACTGGAACGAGGGGCGCCTGCTCGCGCTGCTGCCCCCGACCCCCGCCGGCGCCGGCGAGCTGAGCCACGAGGAGATCGGGGCCCTCGCCTTCACGCTCGGCAAGCGCCTGCTCGGCGCCACCCGCGAGACGGTGCCGGGCCTCGCGCTGACCCTGGCGCTCTCGCGCTACACGCCCGAGCCCGAGCGCCTCGGCGCGGCCCTCGACGAGGCGCGCCTCGCGCTCGCCATCGGCGAGCGCCTCGGCCGCGTGGGCGAGGTGGTGACCTTCGAGGAGACCGGCACCTACAAGCTGCTCTTCCAGATCTTCGCCGACCGGCCGCAGGAGCTGATCTCCTTCTACGACCAGACCATCGCCCCCCTGGTGCGGTACGACGAGCAGTACCAGACCGAGCTGGTCGGAACGCTCTCCACCTACCTCGGTCACGACTGCAACCTGGCCGCCACGGCGAGCACGCTCTTCACCCACCGCCACACGGTGCGCTACCGGCTCGACCGCATCGCCGAGCTCTCGGGCCTCGACATCGCCAAGACCGACGACCGCGAGAAGCTGTCGCTCGGCCTCAAGGCGATGCGCCTGCTGGGCCGCCGCGTGGCCACCACCACCCAGCGGACCGGCAAGCGGCGCGCGAGCTGAGTTGTTCGTGACGCTCGCGGGTCCGTCTCAGGCGGCGCCGGCGTCACGCAGCGCGCCCGCCACGGCCTCGGCCCAGCGCCCGGGTGCACCCGTCCCGACGGGCCGTCCGTCCACGCCGACCACGCTCAGTGCCCCGCGCACCGCGTTGGTGAGCACGATCTCCTCCGCCGCGCGCCAGGCATCCTCCTCGGGGGCCTCCTCGCGCACCGTGAGGGCCTCGAGCACGACCGACCGCGCCACCCCGGCGAGCAGGCCGGAGGCCGGTGCCGTGACCAGCTCGCCCCCGACGGCGCAGAAGACGGTCGCGATGGCCGCCTCGCCCAAGCGCCCGCGGTCGTCGAGCAGCAGCGCGTGGTCGGCGCCGGCGGCCGTGGCCTGGCGCTGGCTCCAGCGGTGGCCGGCGTAGGAGAGCGTCTTGTGCTCGGCGATCCGGTTGCCGGGGATCCAGGCGCCCCGCAGTGAGATCGCCGAGACGCACGGGATCTGGCCGGGGCGCTCCGGCTCGGAGGTGACTTCCACCAGGAGGGTGGGCCGCGGGGTCGCGCACAGCCGTACGCGCAGGTCGCCGCCGCCTGCCGCGCCCACCGCCTCGGCGACCGCCGCCCGCATCTGCGCGGCCGTCGGCATCGGGGCCAGTTCCAGCACCTCGGCCGAGCGGGTCAGCCGGTCGAGGTGGCGCTCCAGCAGGGCGATGCGGCCGTGCTCGGCGCGCATCGTCTCGAGCAGTCCCTCACCCCAGCGCACCGCCGGGTCGTCGATCGACAGCGCCGCCGCGCCGGGCTCGACCAGCCCCCCGTCGAGCCAGACGACCCTCACCGGCCCGCGAACGGCCGTCCCCGGCGGCCGTGTGTGAGAATGGCCGCCGCGCAATCAACGCAGTGAGGAGTCGCTCCGTGCCGCACCCGGCTGACGCTAGCAAGGGCCCGAGGGCCGACGCATGAGGCAGACCATCGCCTTCCAGGCCACCGGCTTCGACTGCTCCCCGGTCGAGGTGCAGATCGAGGAGAACGGCGAGATGCCCGACGAGGATGCCCTCCCCGTCGCCCTCCTCGCGTTCGAGAGCGGGTCGAACGTCGTCCTCACGCTTCCGCTCGCCACGAGCGACGCCGAGAACATGATGAACGCCTTCACCCAGGCCGAGCCCTTCCGTCACGACGTGCCGGACGCCAGCAACTGGGAGCCGCAGCCGTCCGGGCTGCCCGAGGGGCTGTTCTGGGCGCTCCAGCCGAGCGTCGTCGGCGTGTCGGTGACGCCGCCCCAGCAGACCCCCGACGGGATGGTCCCGCACTGGACGCTCGCCTTCGACGACGAGGACGGCAGCCAGGTCCAGATCGCCGTCAGCGACCCGATGTGCGTGCAGATCGTCCGTGCCCTCGCCGGCGTCGCCCGCGGCGAGGTCGAGGGCGGAGAGCAAAACTAGGGATTCACCCAGGGTATCTGGTATTTTCCCGCGCTCCGGGCGACGACGCGAGGGCGGGGTGGCATGAGCACGACCGATTGGCGGGACCGTCTGGCGGATGAGATGCCGCCGGATCTGGCCGAGGAGATCGACATCTTCGAGGGCCAGATGGAGCTGCGCCGCAAGGGCAAGATCGAGGACCGGGTGTTCGCCGAGACCCGCCTGCGGCGCGGCGTCTACGGCCAGCGCTACGACAACGGCCACCGGCACGACGGCGTCGCGTCGCAGACGCTGGAGTTCCCGGCGGGCGATCTCACCAAGGGTCCCGAGACCCTGTGGGACGCGCCCGGCATGGTGCGGATCAAGCTGCCCTACGGCGGCTGCACGCCCGCGCAGATCGATGTGATGGCCGAGCTGGCCGAGGAGTACTCCGACTCGATCCTGCACGTCACCACGCGCCAGGACATCCAGCTCCACTACGTCCACATCGACGACACGCCCGACCTCATGCGCCGCCTGGCGGCGGTGGACATCACCACCCGCGAGGCCTGCGGCAACGGCGTGCGCAACCTCACCGCCTGCCCGCTGGCCGGCGTCTGCCACACCGAGGCGTTCGACACCACCGCCTACGCGGCCGCCCTCTTCCGCTTCCTGCTCGGCCACCCCGACTGCCAGGACTTCGGGCGCAAGTTCAAGCCGGCGTTCTCCGGCTGCGCGGGCGAGGCCTGCGGCCTGGTGATGATGCACGACTTCGGCGCCATCGCCCGCACGAGCGTCGTGGACGGCGTCGAGAAGCGCGCCTTCGACCTCTACGTCGGCGGCGGCCTCGGCACCACGCCCCACCAGGCGAAGCTGCTCTACGAGAACCACCCCGTCGAGGAGCTGCTGCCCGCCGTCCAGGCGATCGCCCGCGTCTTCGGGCGCCTGGGCGAGAAGGCCAACCGCAACCGCGCCCGCATCAAGTTCCTGGTGGCCAAGCTCGGCATCGACGAGTTCCGGCGCCTCGTGGACGAGGAGCGGAAGATCCTCCCGCACGACGACCGCTGGACCTCCTACCTTCCGAGCGTGGAGGACTACACCGAGTCGCCCGTGCGCGAGGCCGTCCCGGCGCCGGCCGCGGGTGCCCCGCTGCCCGAGGGCTACCGCGAGTGGCTGCGCACCAACGTCTACCGCCAGCGCCAGGAGGGCTACGCCGTGGCGACGGTCGCGCTGCCGCTCGGCGACCTCAGCTCGGTGCAGGCCCGCAAGCTCGCCAACGTGGCCCGGAAGTTCGTCGGCGACGCCGTGCGCACCACCGTCGAGCAGAACATCGTGCTGCGCTGGGTGGCCGAGGGCGACCTGCCCGCGCTGTACCAGGCGCTGGCCGACATCGACCTCGCGGCGCCGGGCGCCGGCACGATCGTCGACGTCACCTCGTGCCCGGGCACCGACACCTGCAAGCTCGGCATCGCCTCCTCGCGCGGCCTCGCCGGCGAGCTGCGCACCCGGCTCGCCGCGACGCAGTTCGAGCTCGACGAGGCGGTGCGCGGCCTGCGCATCAAGGTGAGCGGCTGCTTCAACTCCTGCGGCCAGCACCACGTCGCCGACATCGGGTTCTTCGGCAACAGCCGCAAGATCAACGGCGTCACCGTGCCCCACTTCCAGGTGGTGCTCGGCGGCCGCTGGCGCGAGAACGCGGGCTCCTACGGCCTGGCGATCGGCTCGGTGCCCTCCAAGCGGATCCCCGAGGTGGTGGACGCCATCACCGGAAAGTTCGTGAGCGAGCGCGAGCCCGAGGAGAACTTCCAGGACTGGATCGCCCGGCTCGGCAAGAAGGAGCTCGGGGTGCTGATCGGCGACCTCAAGAGCGTTCCGGCGTTCGAGGAGGACCCGACCTTCTACACCGACTGGGGCGACGCCCGAGTGTTCACGATGGGCGACATGGGCATCGGCGAGTGCGCCGGCGAGGTCATCTCCAGCACCGACCTCGAGCTGACCATGGCCGAGAGCATCGCCTTCGACGCCCAGGTGGCGTTGGAGGAGGGCGACCTCGTCCGGGCCGACGAGCGCGCCTACGCGGCGATGGTCGCCGCCGCACGCGCCCTGGTGCGCACCGAGCACCCCAACGTGGCCGACGACCCCGACGTGATCGTGGGCGAGTTCAGGACGCGCTTCTACGACACCGAGCGCTTCTTCGACCGCTTCGCCAAGGGGCGCTTCGCGCGCCCGCTCTTCGACCGGCACGCGGGGGCGCCGCAGACCCACGAGGCCGAGGCCACGCGCACGCTGGTGGAGGAGTCGCAGCTGTTCATCGACGCCGTCCACGCCATGGAGATCCGCGAGGCCGGCGCGCAGTCGGCACTGGTCTAGGAGGCCGCATGACCACCGCGACCAGCACCGACATCGTCCGCATCGGGGCGAAGATCTACGCGCAGAACCCCGACGTCATCGACCTGCCCGCCTACGTGCCGATCTTCCACGGATGGATCCAGCGGAGGATCCTCGACGGGGTCCCGATCGACGTGGCCGACTACGCCCACGTGCCCGACGGGCCCGGGGTGATGCTCATCGGCCACGAGGCCGACCGCTCGCTCGACCTCGGCGAGGGCCGCCCCGGCGTGCTCTACCAGCGCAAGCGCGACGGGGAGGGCACCCTGGAGGACCGCTTCGCGGCCGCCATCGCCGCGGCCGACGGCGTCGCCGACGAGCTGGAGGCCGACGCCGCCGCGGGGGGTGTCGCCTTCGGCCGGGACGAGATCCTGCTGAAGGTCACCGACCGCCGGCTCGCCCCCAACGACGACGCCACGCTCGACGCCCTGCGTCCGGTGATCGAGGCCGCGCTCGCCCGCGTCCGGCCGGGCCGCGACGCCGAGATCGCGCGTGTCCCCGAGGACCCGGACGGCCCCTTCCAGGCCCGGGTGACGCTCCGCTGAGACCGCCCACCGGCCCGGCGTCCCAGGACGCCGGGCCGGTGGATCAGTCCTCGTCCCGCTCGAGGAGGTCCGTCCCCGTATCGTCGTCGTCGGCCGCCGTCGCGGAGTCCTTCCGGCTGAGCGCGGCCAGGTAGTCGTCGAACAGGAAGGCGCCTCCCGGCGGGCGCTCGCCGCCGTCGGAGGGATTCCGGGGGTCGCTCCCGGCGTCCGCGGCCTCGAGACGGCGCCTCATCGGCCGCACCCGTCATGGGGCGCATCCTCGCTCGTCATACGCGGCGCCTTCTCCCGGAGATCCATCGCCGGGAAGGGCTCGCGTTCCTTCATCCGTCCACCCCTGCACATCATCGACCGACCTCCGCCGAGTCGCCCCTGGATGGTGAACCCCGTCGCACGGACCCCGGTCGCTCCGACCGGGGTCCGTGCGATCAGGCCGTCGCGCCCTCGTCGGACCCAGGTCCGAACGCGGGCATGCGCCACACCCGTTCGAGTCTGCGGACTTCCGAGTCGATCCGCAGTTGTTCGAAGTAGCGCTCCCGCGCGGCGACGTACTCATCGAAGCCCGTCGACAGCGTCCGCCAGCCCCGGTCGTCGACCTCCCTCGGTCGCTCGTCTCGTGACTCGGACATGTCCCACCCCCGGCGGTCGCCTCCGATGAGTTGCGAATATCCAACCGATCCGCACATCGCGCAATCCGGGTTTTCCCTAGTCGCCGCCGCCCATGGCGCCATCGGCGCTCTCGCGCGCCATGCGGTGGGCGAGCTCACTCCGGGAGCGCAGGCCCATCTTCGTGTAGACCCGGGCCAGGTGGTATTCGACGGTCTTGGGGCTGATCAGGAGGGAGGCCGCCGCCTCCCGGTTGGTCGCGCCCGCGGCGACGGCGAGTGCCACTCGGAGCTCCTGACCCGTGAGCGTCGGGAGCGGGCCGGGGTGGTCGCTGCCCGCGAGGCCTCCGGCGGCGCGGAGCTCACGGCGCGTCCAGGCGACCCACGGTGTCGCCTCGAGCGCCTCGAAGATGCTGAGAGCCTCCTCGAGTGGGGCGCGCGCCGCCGTCGGCCGCCGCGCGCGACGCCGTCGCTCCCCGAGGCAGAGAGCGGTCCGGGCACGTTCGAACGGCGTGGGATGCCCGTCGAGCATCTCGAGAGCGTCGGCGAAAGCCGCCTCGAAGTCGTCGTCGGATGCGAGCAGCCCTCGGCACCGTGCGACGGCGGCGAGCGGCCACGCGGTCGCGGTGGACTGCGCCGCGAGCTGGTCCAGGCGGCGCACCGCGGCGGTGGTCTCACCCAGACGTATCCGCACCTCGACGAGGTCCTGGGCGTAGGGGACGATCAGGGGATGCGGATGTCCGAGATGGACGATCCGGTGATCGACCGCTGAGAGGCGCGTGAGAGCGTCCGTGAGACGCCCCTCCCCGAGTGCGAGCAGACCGAGTGCTGCGTCGGCGTAACTGAGCAGTATCTCCGCCTCGTTGACGGCCACGTCGGCGATCGAGCGACGAGAGTGAGCACGGCAAGCATCCGCGTCGCCGTGGATCGCGTCGAGTCGGGCGAGTATCCCGTGCGCGAAGCTGCCCATCAGGGCCTGGCCCGTCTCGTCGGCGACCTGTGCGGCCTCGGTGGCGTCTCCCCGCGCTTCGCGCAGCCGGCCCAGACGCTGCAGTACGTCCGCGCGCATGCAGAGGGGGAAGGGCAACAGCGAGGGCATGCTCGAGGCCCGCGCGTCGTTCACGAATCCGTCCAGCCACTCGCGCGCCGTCGCGTACTGCTCGGCGAGGATGCGGAACTGCACGACGGCAACCGCCCAGAAGTGGGCCATCGGATCGCCCCCGGCGGCGAGCGAGGCGAGTTGCGCGTAGGTCTCCTCTGCGGGTAGGAAGGGGCGCCCACCGTAGGTCTCTGCCGAAGCGCTCGCGGTCTCGATGATCGCGCGGACCTCGGGAGGCGCCCCGGTCGTGAGGCGGTCCGCGCGCGCGGCCAGATGCCGCATGGTCTTCCCATCGCCGCGCAGCTGCGCCGGCGCCGTCGCCTGCGCCAGGAGCGAAGCCGCGCGCCAGGGCGCCCTCTCCTCGAGGGAGTCCGCCGCGCTCGTCAACATCGCCACCGCGCGCCGTGCGGAGCCACCGAACATCTCGACGTAGCCGCGCATGATCTGGGCCTGGACCACCTGGCCGCTGTCAGCTCCGATTCCGATCGCCCGGTCGAGTAGGCGCGCAGCGCGTCCGTACGATCCGCCGGCGATCGCGGATCCGGCGGCCGCCAGCATCCGGCCACCCCGGACGACGTCGTCCGGGCTCAGCCGGGCAGCTGCGTCGAGAGCCTCCATCGCCGCCGCGTGAGCGTTGCGTCCGATGGCGTCCTGAGCCGCCCGCTCGAGTTCGACCGCGGCCCTCTCGTCCGGTCCCGCGCTCGCCAGCGCGAGGTGCCAGGCCCGCCGTCCCAGGGCTCCGGCCTCGCTGACGCGTTCGGCCGCGACCGCGTGCGCGGCGTGGGCGCTGCGCCGGTCGGGTGCGGGCGCCGCCTGGTAGACGGCCGCCCTCACCAGGGGGTGTGAGAAGAGCGCCCGCGACGGGCCGACGCCGATGACCCCCGCCCGCTCGGCCGGCTCGAGGTCGGCGAACGAGCGACCGTCGGCCCGGAGCGCCTCGCCGAGATAGGCCGCCGACCCGTCGCCCGCGCTCGCCACGAGGAGGGCCCTGCGGGTGTGCGCAGGCAGGTCGTCCAGCGGCCGCAGCAGGGCGCGGCTCAGATAGCGGCCAACCGGGAGCGGGTCGGGAAGCGGCGACCGCCCCGCCAGCTGGGAGTCGTCGAGGGCCGTGGCGAGCTCGATCAGGGCGAGCGGGTTGCCGGCGCCGCCGTCGATCAGGGCGCGACGCACGCCGGCGCTCGGCGCCACCGCGGAATGTTCGCCGAGTAGTCGTCCGGCGGCCGTGTCGTCGAGTCGGCCCAGCGGGAGCCGCGGGAGCCCCGACCCGTCGGTGACCGGGTTCCCGCCGTCCCGCACGCCGAGCAGCAGCGCGATGCCCTCGGCCCCGAGTCGCCTCCCGGAGAACTGGATCGCCTCGAACGACTCCGCGTCGAGCCACTGGGCGTCGTCGACGATGCAGACCAGCGGCCCCCGCTCAGCGGTCGCGGCGAGCAGGCTGAGCGTCGCGGCGTACGCGGTGAAACGGTCTCCGGGCCGCGGCGGCCCCAGGGCGAGCGCGCCGCGCAGGGCGGCGGCCTGGGGCGCGGGGATCTCATCCAGGTGGCCGAGGACCGGGCCGAGGAGGTCGGCCAGCCCCGCGAAGGCGAGGTGCGTCTCTGCCTCCGAGCCGGTGGTCTCGAGCACCATCGCCCCGCCTGCGGCTGCGCGTGCCCGTGCGAGGAGGGCCGTCTTGCCGATCCCCGGCTCGCCCGACACGACCAGCGTGGCGCTGCGTCCCTGCCGCGCGGCGCGCAGCAGGGCCTCGATCGCCGCCACCTCGGCGTCGCGTCCGACCATGGGGCGACCCTAAGCGAGGCCACCCGGGAAGGACACATCCATCCGCCAGGTGCTGCCGCGCGTCTCTCTCTGCGAGTCGGCACCGTCGCCGGCGCCGCCGCCCGGGGGCGGGGCGCCGGCGCCCTGCAGTGCCTAGGCCGCCACCGGCTGGTTGCGGAGCGCCAGGCTGCGGACGGCGCGGATCAGTTCCTTCGGACGCTCGACCGCGACGTTGTGGCCGGCCTCCGAGACGACGTGGAAGCGGGCGTTCTGCATCCACACCGACAGCTCGCGCTGCATCTCGGCGGGAACCGCGCGGTCTGCGCTTCCGGCGATGACGATCACCGGGGCGTCCACCTGCGCGAGAGCGCCCCGCCAGTCGGGGCGGGTGCCCATGGCCTCGGCCGCGAGCGCGGGGCCCTCGGCGCGGCGGTCGCGGAGCGCGCGGGCCGCGCGGGCCCAGCGGTCCTGACCCTCCATGTCCTCGCCGCGCGGGCCGACACCCGAGACGACGAGCCCGTCGACCAGACCCGGGTGCCCGAGCGCCAGCGCCAGGCCGGTCGCGGCTCCGAGGCCGACGCCCACGAGGATCGCCCCGCCGCCCTCGGCCGCCACGAGCCGCGCGACGTCGGACGCGAAGTCGTCGATGCTCCAGGGGCCGTTCGGGGTCGGCGAGCCGCCGTGCCCGCGAAGGTCGGGGGCGATGATGGTGAAGTCGTCGGACAGGACCCCGAGAGCATCGAGCATGCTCGCGCCGGACTGTCCCAGGTCGTGCAGCGCGACCAGGGGGGGTCCGTCACCTGTGCGGTGCACGGCGAGCTCGATTGCGGGGGGAAGAGAAGGCATCAGCGGCGCTCCTGTTAACCACTGTGATATTGCTTTGGTGGTGAGAGTACGCCGGTCCAGCGACCCCGTCAAACGATGACGGGCTTCATCCTCCTCGCAGGCCGGCCTGCGCTCGACCTGTGCAATACCCACTTGTGCGGACATGAACGCCTGGTCGAGACGGAGGACCTCGCACGGTGGTTCGTCGCAGCGGGCCTGACGGATCAGCCGCCCGCGATCTCGGCCCGCGAGCTGGCCGCCGCGCGTCGCCTTCGCGACGATCTGCGCCCCGCCCTGCTGGGGTCGGACGGGCCGGCCGTCGCCGCCATCGCGGGGGACTGGCTCGACCACGCACCGGGCCGCCTGTGCGTCGAGCCCGGCACGCTGACGCCCCGCTTCACGCCGGGCGACCGCACCTCCGGGTGCCTGCTCGTGACCGCCGTCCTCGACGCGCTCGACCTCGTGCGCGACATGCCCGGACGCGTCCGCGAGTGCGCCGATCCGGCCTGTCCGGTGATCTACCTCGACACCAGCCGCAACCGGAGCCGCCGCTGGTGTTCGATGGAGGGCTGCGGCGCGCGCGCGAAGGCGTCGGCCTACTACCGGCGCCACCGGGCCGGCTCCGGCTGACGCTCAGCCCGTTGTGGGCTCCGGGAGCCGCCGGGACAGGAACTCCCTCACGGCCCCGGAGAACGCCGTGGGGTGCTCCAGGGCGCTGAAGTGCCCGGATTCCGGGATCACGACCAGCTCGGCGTCGGGGAGCCCCTCGACGAGCGCCTCCGCGCACGAGACCGGTGTCAGCGTGTCCTGCCCGCCGACGATGACGAGCGCCGGCACGTCCATCGCCGCGAGGTCGGGGCGCCGGTCCGCGCGTCCGGCCAGGGCCTCGAGGGCACGGGCGATGGCCTCCGGGTCCTGGGCGTCGGCGATGGCCCGCGCGGCTCCGAGGCTGGCGTGGTCGCCCGGAGCCACCAGCCGGGGGACGAACTCGTCGAGGAAGCCGGCGGAGCCCTCGGTGCGAACGCGCAGGGCGGCGGCGTGCCGCCCGGTGCGCGCCTCGGGGGTGTCGTCCTCCGCGCGTGTGTCGGCCAGCACCAGCGCCGCGACGCGCTCCGGATGCCGCGCGGCGAGCGCGAGGGCCACGTAGCCGCCGATCGAGAGGCCGCAGACAGCCGCACGGCCCGCGGGGGCCTCACGGGCGATCGTCTGCGCGACGGCGTCGGCGAAGCCTTCGACGGTGGGGTGATCCTCCGGGGCGGCCGCGCCGAGGCCCGGGAACTCGCAGGCGATCACCGGGCGGTCGTCGGCGAGCGCGGGGCGGACCGCGCTCCAGAAGCCCGCGTCCATGGGGAAGGGATGGAGCAGTACGAGGGGGATCGGGCCGGCCACTCCCGCACGGTACCCCCTCGGCCCGGGCGACGCGACGCCGCGCAGGCCGGGCCGCTACCGTGGAGCGGTGAGCACCACCGCGCCCGTCGCACCACCCGGCCCCGAGCGGCGGCGCCAGGCCAGCCTCGGGGGCCTCGTGCCGACCTCGTCGGTCGCCCGCGAGGGCGACACCCTGATCCTCGCCCTCTGCGTGGAGCTCCACAGCGAAGGCGCGGTCCTCGCCCGGCCTTCTGGGATGGGATCCGGCGAAGGGCCTCGAGGTGCACGATGACGCGGGCCGCTCCTACGAGGTCCGCAACCTCGCGCAGCAGGCGGGCCTCGGAGCGCTGCAGACGGCGGTCTGGATCGCGCCCGCGCCACCCCCGGACGCGCGCCGCCTGACCCTCGAGGTGACCGGCCTCGTGCGCACCGCCGTCGCCCGCGGCACCGGCGTCGAGCGCCCCCTCTCCGGCGCCAGCTGGTCGTTCGAGATCGATCTGGTGCCCCAGCGCACGAGCGCCGCCGTTCCCGACGCCCCCACGACCCCCCCGCCCACCGGGCGCCCCGCACGCGTCCCGGCCCGTACCTTCGCCGCGTTCCGCGACCTCCTGCCGATCGGGCAGGCGCGCGTCTCCGACGGCGTGGCCATCTGCCTCTGGGGACTGGAGCGCTACGCCGACCGCGCCGTGCTCAGCGTCGGCGCGCTGGTGGAGGATCCCCTGCGCGCCGCCCCCCTCACCCCCGGCGCCGGCCTGGTGGAGGTCTGGGACGATCTCGGCAGGGCGTACGAGGTGTCCCCCATCCACGGCGCCGCCCGGCCGGGGTGGAGCGAGACCAGCCTCGAAGTGTCGCCGGCGATCGACCCGGCGGCGCGCGCTCTGGGCGTGCGCCTCAGCGACCTCCCCGGCCACGGCCCCACTCCCGCGGACCGCCGGCCGCTGGCGGGGCCCTTCACGTTCGGCGTGGTCGTGCCCGGCCCCGGCGCGGAGAAGCCCGGCCCCTAACCGGCCCGGAGCGCCGCCTCGGGGTCCTGCGGGTCGAGCCGGCGTACCTCGCGCCAGGCGTCCACGGCGCTGGGGTCGCGCCCGAGGAAGATGGCCAGCGCCCGCCACGCGGCCGGGTTGTCGGGCTGCAGACGCGTCGCCTCCCGGTACGCGCCGAGCGCCCGCGCCGGCTCCCCCAGGTCGGTGTGTGCACGGCCGAGCAGCAGCAGCGGGGCGATGGTGAGCGGGTTGGCCGCCCGGGCGCCCTCGGCGTGGTCGCGCGCCGCCGCGGGGCGGCCCTCGGCGAGGGACTCCTCGCCGGCGGAGGTCCGGTGCGACGACCACCACGGCAGCGCCGCGCTCGCGACGGCCAGCAGGCATGCCCCGGCGATCGCCCCCGCGGCGACCGGCCCCGGCCGGCCCGGCCGCCCCTCGCGTCCGCCGGGCGCCGCCGCGGCCAGCACGACGCCCGCCGCGGCGAAGGCCGGAACGGTCAGGGCCGGGATCTGCCACGACCAGTCGACCGACGCCTGCAGCGTGAAGGCGGCCAGCACCGCGAACGGCACGCCGATGTCGGGCGCTGCATGGCGCACTCCCGCGCGCACCACCGCCCACACGACCCCGCCCACCAGCACGAGGAAGAGGCCGAGGCCGATCAGGCCGGTGCCCGACGCGATCGACGGCAGCACGCCGTGGGCCTCGCGGGTGCTGAGGTCGTCGTCCCCGCTGCGCCGCTCCTGGAGGTGGATCAGCGAGAAGCCGCCGGCCCCCTGACCGATCACCGGCTGCGCCGTGAAGCCGCGCCATGCCTCGCCCCACCAGCCCTTTCGCTGATTGCCGGCCGCGTTGACCAGACGGCCGGGGTCGTTGGCGACCGCATCGCCGCCCTCGCCGCGGAACTCGGCAAGGCGGTCGCCGCCCCAGTCGCGCGCGGGCTCGCTGACCAGGAACCCGGCGACCCCGGCCACCACCACCCCCACGGCCAGGGCGGCCGCGAGGCGCCGGGCCCGGCGGCGGTCGAGGGTGATGCGCCCGGCGAGCAGGGCGAGGCCGGGCGCGAGCACGGCGGCGATCGCGAGGGCGGCGAGGAT
>LNEQ01000230.1 GCA_001464995.1 Actinobacteria bacterium Ga0077541 | reverse complement strand
TCGATCATGCTCTCGCGCGGTGTGCCGCTGATCGTCGTGTCGCGCCAACTGGGGCACGCCAACCCCAACATCACTGCGCAGGTCTACGCGCACCTCCTGTCGGACAGCCAGCTCGATGATGCGGCCGCCGTCTTCGACCCCGCTCCAGCCGCCGAGACGTTGCGGGACACGTTGCGGGAGATTGAGGCGGCCCCCGAAAGGCGTATGGACAGTGGAATCTGACCGGAAGGCCCCGAGGTTTCCTAAACCTGGTGTCGCAAGTTCGATTCTTGCCGGGGGCATCGCTTCTGTAAGGCGAACCGCCAGGCATCGACGGCGATCTCGGCAGCCAGGAGGCCTGCTGTCGTTTCCGCTTCGGGCCGCAGGAGTCCGCTCTCTTCTCGCGCTCGCTGGCGCGCGCCTGGCGCGTGCGACGCCTCACGGACTCGACCTGACCCCACCCACCCCCTGCCTTCGGAAAATGACTAAATCTAAGTATCACTAGCGCGGAAGCGGCTTTTCCAAGGGGTTGACGCTCAAGATCGAATGCTAGTATCAAAACATCATGGCCTATCCGGTCTACAAGACCCCCCTCGTCTCGGAAGACGAGCGCCGGGTGGTTACAAGCATCGATGCCCTGCGGAACGAGCTTGAGTACCAGGTGCGCCAGCCTCGGCGCTGGGTCGGTCGACTGCGACGCCAGACCCTGGCGCGCGCCGTTCAGGGCTCGAACAGCATCGAGGGTTATGAGGCCAGCCTGGACGATGTCTTGGCGGTCGAGGGAGGGGAGGAGCCTCTCGACGCGAGCCGCGAGACGCAGCGAGCCCTTGGCGGCTACCAGGACGCGATGACCTATGTCCTCCAGCTTGCCCAAGAGGACACCGTCTTGACGGTAGATGAAGGACTGCTCAAGTCCCTGCACTTCATGATGATCAAGCACGACCTCTCGAAGAACCCGGGCAGGTGGCGTCCAGGGGCCATCTTCGTCCGCCGCGAGCCGAGTGGCGAGACGGTCTATGAGGGGCCGCCGTACGAGGAAGTCCCTTCGTTGATCCGGAACCTTCTCGAAGAGCTGGAGGGTGACGAGGCACCCGTGATGGTTCGCGCAGCGATGGCCCATCTGAACCTCGTGATGATCCACCCGTTCAGCGATGGCAACGGGAGGATGGGTCGCGCGCTGCAGACCCTGGTGCTCGCCCGCGACAAGATCATCGCGCCAGTCTTCTCAAGCATCGAGGAGTACCTGGGGCGCAACACCGCGGCGTACTACCAGATCCTCGAGCAGGTGGGCCAGGGCTCGTGGCATCCCGAGAACGACGCCCGACCGTGGGTTCGCTTCTGCCTCACGGCCCACTACAGGCAGGCCAGGACGTTGCTCCGTCGCGTCGAGGCCACGGAGCACCTGTGGCTGGCCTGCACGGACCTCGTAGAGAAGAACGACCTGCCGGAGCGAGCCCTGAACGCGCTGATGGATGCGGCGCAGGGGCTCCGGATTCGCCGTGCCGGCTACATCGCGACCGTCAGACTGGCTGACGGCGAGGAGATTGCTCCGCTCACTGCCACCCGGGATCTGAAGGAACTAGTGGATGCTGGCCTCCTCGTCCCCTCGGGAGAACGCCGCGCTCGTGTCTACGTGGGCTCCGAGCGCATGCACGGCATCTGGCAAGGCATCAGAGCTTCGCGCCCGCCTCGGGCGGAAGAGGATCCGTTCGAACTTTCGCCGGCTCAACTCCAGCTCGACACGACGACGTGAACTGGGTTCAGGCGTTCGTGCGCAGCTTCCAGGTCTGACGCGACCCCGCCCCGGGTACACCCGCGGGACAGGGAGTCCGAGCGGCAGGGGGACGGCATGAGCACACGCACGCCCGACGAGGACGGGGAGAAGCGGGACTACACCGACCCCACCGTGCCCGGCGCCGCGCCGGACGAGGAGCGCCCGGCAGACGATCCGCCCGGTCCGGACACCGGTGAGACGCGCCCGCGCGACGAGGCCGATCCCGACCGGCCCGACGCGGAGCCGGACAAGGGCAACACCTACGAGGGTCCCGCCCCGAGCGGATAGGAGGGCGCGGCGCGGGAGGAGTAGCGTCCGTGTCATGACCAGGTTCCGTCGCCGGATGGCGGGGGCCGCCGTCGCCGCGGGTGCGGTTCTGTGCGCCGGTGCGATGGCGCAATCGGCGACCGCGCCGACGCTGCCGGAGGAGACGGGGACCATCCACACGGTGGCCGGCACCGGGCTCTTCTTCGGCGACCAGATCACCTACCGGGCACCGCTCGGCGACGGCGGGCCCGCGGGAGTCGCCCCGCTCGACTTCCCCACCGGCGTCGCGGCGACCCCCGACGGGGGCTTCCTCGTCTCCGACCAGTACGCGAGCCGCATCCGGCGTGTCTCGCCCGCCGGCGTCATCACCACCGTGGCCGGCACGGGCCGCGCCGGGCTGAGCGGCGACGGAGGGCCGGCCACGGCGGCCCGGATCAACTACCCGAGCGGCGTCGCGGTTCTGGCCGACGGCGCGATCGCGATCGCCGATCAGCGCAACAACCGCGTGCGGCTGGTGGATGCCGGGGGGACGATCACGACCCTTGTCGAGGCGCGCTGGCCCGACGGGGTCGCGGCCGCCGCGGACGGGGGCGTGCTGGTCGTGGAGCGCCTGAACAACCGCGTGCTCCACGTGAGCCGCTCCGGTGTGGTCACCGTGGTCGCAGGCGACGGGGTGCGCGGCTTCGCGGGCGACGGCGGCCCCGCCGTGGCGGCACGGCTCGCGCGCCCGGTCGGCGTGGCGAGCGCGCCCGACGGCGCGTTCCTCATCGCCGACGGCTCCAACCGCGTCCGCCGCGTCGGTGCCGACGGCGTGATCACGACGGTCGCCGGGGACGGCTCGGCCCGGGCGCGCGGCGACGGCGGGCCCGCGACGTCAGCCGGCGTGCCGCGACCCACCGGCGTCGCGGCGACCCCCGACGGCGGCCTGCTGATCGCGAGCGTCAACCAGGTCCGGCGCGTGCGCCCCGACGGGGTCATCGTCACCGTGGCCGGAACCGGGCGAGGGAACATCTCCGGCGACGCCGGGCCGGCCCAGGACGCGACGCTCTGGAAGCCCGGCGGCGTCGCCGCGGCCGCGGGCGGCGGGTTCCTCATCGCGGACACCTTCTCGAACCGCATCCGGTTCGTGGCGGCCGCGCTGCCGGCCGCGACCGGATCGCCGCCTCCGCGGCGGCTGCTCGCGATCTCGTTCCGCCGGCCGATCCAGCGCGGCGGCGCGGGCCTCGTGACGCGCATCCGGGTCGCCTGCCCGCCCCGTCCGGTGGCGCTGCGCTTCACGGTCTCCGAGCGCGCTGACGTGACGCTGCGGATGACCCGGGGCGGCCGCCAGGTGTCGCTCCGCCGCGCGCGCCTGGCGCCGGGTCCCCACGTGTGGCGCGTGCAGGTTGCGGCGATCGGTGAGCACCGCCTCCGGATCACCGCCCGCGCCGGCGGCCGGATCGCCGCCGATCAGGCGCAGATCTCGGTCAACCGCTGCAGCAGCGCCCGCAGCCGGGCGATCCCCGTGGGATGACCCCCCGCGCGGCCGGCGGCCGCGCGGGGGACGCCATGCAGCTCGGGCTCAGCCCGGGGCGGCGGCGGTCTCCCGGAGGGGCTGGAAGTCGAGCTCGGTGGTGATGTCGATCGCCGCGGCCACCGACCGGGCGTTCGGGCAATGGGCGGCGTGGTGGGCGTTGGCGCGCTCGGCGGCGTCGCGCTTGTCCTCCGGCGCGTGGAGCGTGTACCGCACCACGATCGAGCGCAGCCGCAGCACGCCGTCGGGATCGACCACCACCTCTCCGATCGCGTCGGCCGTCAGGCGGTCGCCGGCGCTGTCGATGCCTCGGGCCTTCAGCGCGCCGCCGTAGGTCCCGATCAGGCAACCCGCCACCGACGCCACCAGATAGTCGAGCGTGCCGGGGTGCTCGGGAACCGACCCCGGTGCGAAGCCGTAGTGCTCGCCCTGCCATCCAGGGGTCCCGAAGGTCACCTCGTCGCCCGTCATCTCGAGCACGGCCCGTCGGATCGGGGGCTTCTCGCGGGTGAGGTGAACGCGCACCTCGTGGGTGGTCTCGTCGGCCATCTCGTCCTCTCCGGGAGCGGTCGGTGTGCGTGCCGGAAAATACAAGCGGTGACCCTCGCGGGTCGAGAGCCCGCGTCGTGACGCACCCCCGATCGCGTGCGCGTTGCCCCGGCGGTCGTGCCGGCGTCCCATTGGGCGATACTCGTGAGATGGACGAATCCCCCCAGCCCCACCGCGTCGTCATCGTCGGAGGCGGCTTCGGCGGCCTCCAGGTGGCCCAGAGGCTCCGTAGGGCGCCCGTCGCCCTGACACTGGTCGACCGCCGCAACTTCCACCTGTTCCAGCCGCTGCTCTACCAGGTCGCGACCGGCGCGCTCTCGCCGGGCGAGATCGCCTCGCCTCTTCGGGGCGTGCTGAAGCGCCACCGCAACGCCACCGTGGTGATGGGCGACGTGACCGGCATCGACCTCGAGGGGCGCACGATCGCCGTGAGCCAGGCCGGCGAGCGCCGTGCGGAGATCTCCTACGACACCCTGGTGGTGGCCGCCGGCGCGGGCCACTCGTACTTCGGCAACGACCACTGGGCGGCCCACGCGCCGGGGCTGAAGTCGCTCGAGGACGCCCTGGAGCTGCGGCGGCGGGTGCTGTCGGCATTCGAGGCCGCCGAGATCGAGCCCGACCCGGAGATCCAGCGGGCGCTGCTCACGTTCGTGGTCGTCGGCGCCGGGCCCACCGGGGTCGAGCTGGCCGGTCAGATCTCCGAGATCGCACGCGACACCGTGAAGCGCGACTTCCGCCACATCGATCCCACCACCGCGTCGATCATCCTGGTGGAGGGGGCCGACCGGGTGCTCACCGCCTTCCCGCCGTCGCTGTCGGCGAAGGCCGAACGCCAGCTGCGCACGCTGGGCGTCACGGTCCGCACCGAGCTGTTCGTGGTGGACGTGGACGCCGAGGGTGTGACCCTGAAGGCGGCCGGCGGCGACGCGCAGGAGCGGCTCGCCTCGCGCACGATCGTGTGGGCCGCGGGGGTCGCCGCCTCGCCGCTCGCGGCGCAGCTCGCCGAGGCGACCGGCGCCCCCCTCGACCGGGCCGGCCGCGTCACCGTGGAGCCCGACCTCTCGCTGCCGGGCCGCCCCGAGGTGTTCGTGCTGGGCGACATGGTGCGCGTGTCCGACGGCGAGGGTGGCCAGATCCCGCTCCCGGGTGTGGCGCCCGCCGCGATGCAGCAGGGCCGTCACGCGGCGAAGGTCATCCGCGCCCGGCTGGCCGGCGGGGAGCCCCCGAAGCCCTTCCGCTACGTCGACAAGGGCAACCTGGCGACGATCGGCCGTATGAAGGCGGTCGGCGAGATAAAGGGCCTGCGCCTGAGCGGCACGATCGCCTGGCTCGGCTGGCTCTTCATCCACCTCTTCTACCTGACCGGCCTCCAGAACCGGTTCCTGGTCTTCGTGCGCTGGACCGTCAGCTTCCTCACCCGCGGCCGCGGCGCCCGCCTGATCACCGGCGGCGACGACGATCCCGGGCGGCTCAGCGGGGAGGCACCCCCGACAGGATGAGCTCGGTCATGCGCCGCGGCGCCTCGGCCAGCAGGGGGAACGTGAGCGCACGGCGCGGATACCGGACGTGGCGCCTGCCGCGCGCGACGGCGGCGACGGAGGCCCGGCAGACCTTCTCGAGCGACGTGTCGGTCAGCACGCCGAGGCGGTAGAAGCGGCGGAAGGCGGCCGCGGTGGGGGCGTAGGCGACGACGGCGTCCCTCATCTCGGTCGGGATCAGACCCACCTCGACGACCGTCGTGCCGACCGGCAGGCCGCGCAGCTCGGCACGGAGCCCCGACGTGAAGTGCGTGAGCGCCGACTTGCTCGACGCGTAGGCGGTCATGCCCGGCAGCACGGCGACGCCGGCGAGCGAGGAGATCATCAGGAGGTGGCCCCGCTCGCGCGCGACCATCCCGGGCAGCACCTGGCGCGAGAGCTCCATCGGCGTGAGTACGTTGAGCGCCACGAGGCGCGCCAGCGCGTCGGCGGAGAGATCCGTGAACCCCCCGGTGGCGTCGATGCCCGCGTTGTTGACCAGCACGTCCACCGGGCCGGCCTGCTCCTCGGCGCGGGCGATCAGCCCGTCGCGACCCGCCGGATCGATGAGGTCGGCCACGATCGCCACGCCGCCGAGCTCGGCGGCCAGCTCCTCGAGCGGCCCGGCCGAGCGGGCCACGAGGGTCACCCTCGCCCCCTTCGACCGGAACTCGCGGGCGAGGCCCGCGCCGACCCCCCGGGAGGCGCCGGTGATCAGCACGTGCGCGTCGTTCAGATCCACGCTCATCCTCTCGGGTCGCAGACGAAGCCGAGGCCCAGCTCGCGGGCCATCCGGGCGGTGATGAGCCGGCAGGGCGGCACGTCGGAGCCCTGGTAGACGACCCGCCACCGGGTGCTCGTGCGGGTCGGCCGGCGCAGCACCCCGTAGCCGTCGCCGATGCTGCAGCCGCGCTTCTCGCGCAGCTGGGAGTTGGCGTAGATGATCCCCGTCCGGGGGCGGTAGGCCGAGACCCGCGTCACCCACGTGTTGCGACAGCGCACCGGCTCGTCGAGGTCGTTCGCGTCGTACCAGGCGGCGATCATCGCCGGCCGCTCGATCGGCGTCGCCGTGCGGGCGTGCGCCGTGGCGGCCGCCAGGAGGAGCGCCGCCAGCGCCCCGGCGAGCGCGAGCGCGAGCAGACGGTGGGAGCCGCGCGTCGTCGGGTTCATGCGGGCAGCCTAGACCCGGGCACGGACGAAGGCGGGCTAGCCTGTGAACGACCCCGATGGGAGGGACCGATGCGCCTGCGCCGTCCGAGCACCGCCGCCCTGATCGTGACCGTCCTGCTGGCCTCGCTCGCGCTCGCCGCGTGCGGGGACGACGACGAGGCCGCGACCACGGTGGCCCCGCCGGCCACCGCCACCGCGCCCACCACGACCGCGCCCACCACGACCGCGCCCGGCACGACCGCCCCCGCCCCGGAGCAGGTGGACATCGACGTCTGGTTCGTGCGCGACGAGCGCATCGCCGCCGCGTCGCGCTCCGTCGTCCCGCCGGCCGTCGCCCGCGCCGCGATGACCGAGCTGCTGCAGGGGCCCGGCGAGGACGAGACGGCCGGCGGCCTCTCGACCTCGATCCCCGCGGGCACCTCACTGCTGGGACTGCGGATCGCCGACGGCGTGGCCGAGGTCGACCTGTCGGGCGAGTTCGCCTCCGGCGGCGGCAGCCTCTCGATGCTGACCCGCGTCGCCCAGGTCGTCTACACGCTGACCGGGTTCCCCACGGCGGAGTCCGTCCGGTTCCTCATCGACGGCGAGCGCGTCGAGTCGATCGGAGGCGAGGGCGTGATCGTGGACCCGCCGCTCACCCGCGCCGACGTCGAGGGCCCGGGGTAGCCGTCAGCGCACGACGCGCAGGTACCGTGGCTCGAACGGCTCCGGGTCGCGGGCGGGCGTGTCGTGATCGACCGTGAGGTGCAGGTGCCCGAGCGTCTCGAGCCGCGCGGCCGCGGCCAGGAAGTGCTCCGGGGTCGCGTCGGATCCCCTGGCGACCACGCGCTCGTAGAGGGCCGCCTCCCGCACCGGCTCGCCCGCGCGGCGCAGGGCCTCGAGGATCTCGGTCTCCAGTGCGACGTCCGGGGTGTTGGCCATGGAGCAACCGTACCCCTCGGCCGCCGGGCTGACGAGCCCCGATAGTCTCCGGTCATGAGCACGCGCCGCATCGACGTCGGCGAGGTCCGCCTCGCGATCACGGAGGCCGGGGATCCCGCCGGTGAGCCGGTCGTCCTGCTCCACGGCTTCCCGGAGATCGGGCACTCGTGGCGCTATCAGCTGCCGGCCCTCGCGGCCGCCGGGTTCCACGCCGTCGCGCCGGACCTCCGCGGCTACGGCGGATCGGACCGGCCCGCGGCGGTCGACGCCTACGCCGCGCCGAAGCTCGTGGGCGACGTCGCCGGGCTGATCCGCGCGCTCGGTCACGAGAGCGCGCACGTGGTGGGGCACGACTGGGGCGGTGGCCTCGCCTGGGGGCTCGCGGGCAACCTGCCCGACATGGTGCGGTCGCTGACCATCCTGAACGCCCCCGTCGGGCCGGTGTCGGCGCGGCTGCGCCGCGAGGACCCCGCCCAGCGCGCGAAGAGCTGGTACATGCTGCTGTTCCAGTTCCCCGGCGTCGCGGAGGCCTGGCTGTCGGCCGACGACTTCGCCAACCTGCGCCAGTTCGTGTTCGACACCGCCGCTCCGGGGACGTTCCCCGACGAGGAGCGCGAGGTCTTCGTCGAGGCGCTGCGGCGCGACGGGGCCCTCACCGCGGCGCTCAACTACTACCGGGCCAACATGCCGCCCGCCTCCTGGCTGCGCGACCCCCCCGACCCGCCGCCCGTCCCCGTGCCCACGATGATCATCTGGGGCGAGGCCGACGCATACATGGACCCGGTGCTGCTGGAGCGCTCGGCGGCCACCGTTACGGGGCCCCTGCGGATCGAGCGCCTCCCGGGAGTGAGCCACTGGGTGCAGCAGGAGGTCCCTGACCGCGTCAACGAGCTCCTCCTGGACTTCCTCGGCTCTCTCTGAGGCCGAAGTGGTCTCGGTGCCTCGCCGCGCTTCGGCGTGGTCACGGTGCCTTGGCTGGGGACGATCGCCTGTGCGTCCGCAGGGCGCCGCGTCCAGGACGTGCGTCGACGCCCTTAGCAGGGCGATTCGCATCTGACGGCACCGGCTTGCGCCGGGAATGGCCGTCGAAACACCGAGTGCCCTGCGCTTTCAGGGATGGCCGCATGGGACGTTCACGTCCGCGAGACCGGACGGATCGTCCGTCCGGTGCCTGCCTCCGTCCCGTGACCACGTGTCTGCGCGGCGAGGGACGATCCGGAGGTCAACTGCGCCCTGTCGGGTCTCCTGGTTCGTGAGTGGCTCTTAACAATTCCCGAACATTTGGGCCGTGGTGCGTGCTCGGTGCCGGCGTTGTGGGGGTGTGGACACCACGACCGCCGGGAGCGGAGCGATGCCGGAGCATTCGGAGCGGGGCTGGGGGGACGCGTGCGACGCCGCCGAGGCGCGTCGGAAGCTGACGCATCTGCTGGCGGGCGACTTCATGCTCTACGAGGTGACGGCCGACCGCGAGATGCGCGTGCTGCGCCTCCCCACCCGGCTCAGGCCCCGCGTAGAGACCGCCGATCGAGCTTCCCGGACGGCAAACGGGGGAGCTCCGCCCGCACGGTGACCGTGCGCGGGGCCGTGTGCGGGCCGAGCGCACGCGCCACGTGGCGGCGCAGCTCGGCGGCGAGGCCCTCCTCGCTCGCTCCGGGCGACAGCACGACGTAGGCGGCGGGCTTCATCAGGCCCTCCTCGTCGGCTCGCCCGACGACGGCCGCCTCCGACACCGCGTCGTGGCCGACCAGCGCGGCCTCCACCTCGGAGGGGCTCACCCAGCGCGCGTCCACCTTGAAGAGGTCGTCCGAGCGACCCAGGTGCCGGTAGACGCCGTCCTCCTCGGCGAGCACGTCCCCCATCCTCAGCCAGGGCCCCATCACGAGCTCCCGCGTCTCGTCCGAGCGGCGCCAGTAGCCGGTGGTGTTCGACTCGCTGCGGATCCACAGCCGGCCCGGATCGCCCGCCGGGACGGGCCGGCCGTCGTCGTCGGCCAGCCGGATCTCCACGCCCGCCACCGTGCGGCCGAGCGTCCCCGGCCGGACCGGCTCGCCCGGGCGGGTCGAGATGACGACGTTCGAGCACTCCGAGCAGCCGAGGCCCTCGATCAGGTCGATGCCGGTCACCGAGCGCAGGCGGGCGGCCACCGAGGCGGGCAGGCTGTCGCCCGACGACACGGCCAGCCGGACGCCGGCGAGGGCCTCCCGGTCGGGATGGCGCTCGAGGAAGCGCGCGAGCTGCGACCAGAAGGTCGGCACGCCCGTGAGAACGGTCACCTGACCGCGCGCGACCGTACCGAGCACCGCACGCGGCGTCGGCAGCAGCCCCGAGACGACGGCCGTCGCCCCGCGGCCGAGCACCCGGAAGAACCCGTTGCCGAAGCCGAGCGACGTGAACAGGCGCGCCATCGAGTGGCACCGGTCGCCGGGCGTCAGGCCGAGGACCTCGCGCGCGTAGGTGTCGATCCCCACGCGCATGTCGCGGTGGGCGTGCATGGCCCCCTTCGGCCGGCCGGTCGAGCCGGAGGAGTAGATGAGGTAGGCGAGGTCCTCGGGGTGGACCGCCCGCAGCGGCTGCTCCGCTCCGGCCTCGAGCGCCTCCGGCCGGAGCAGGCGGGGCCCGGCGGGGACCCCCGCGACGTCCTCCTCCGCCACGACGGCCGCCGGCTCGCAGTCGTCGATCAGGCCGACCAGCCGCGCGGGGTCGCCGGCGGGGTCGACGGGCACGGGCACCGCCCCCAGGCGGGCCGCACCGAGGAAGGCCTGGAACCACGGACGGCCGTCGCGGAGCGCGACCACCACCCGGTCGCCGCGCCCCACCCCCGCGTCGCGCAACGCACCCGCCCCGCGGGCGGCGGCGCGCGAGAGCTCGGCGTAGGTCCACGCGCCGTCGTCGTCCACCACCGCGTCCTGGGCGTCGAGCCCGGCCTCGGCCTGGCGCTCCACCAGCAGGTTCACGAGGTTGTGCGATGGATCGGTTCCGGCGGCGACCCGCGGGCCGGGCGGGCGCGGGGCCGGCAGGGGCTCCGGAAGCGACGCCTCGGCGAGCGCCTCCATCGCCTCGGGGGGCACCCGGGAGGGGAGCACCATGACCATGTCGGTGACGCCGGCGGCCCCGTAGGCGGAGATCGCGTCGCGCATCTCGGCCGGGGTGGCGACGACCCCGGTGGTCCGCATCCAGCGCAGGTAGCCGGCCGGAGTGGTCCCGAGCTGCCGCGCCTCGGCGGCCACCCAGGACTCCGCCTCGCGCCGCGTGGGGGCGACCAGCACGAAGGTGTAGAAAGCGCAGGCGAGCGGTGGGCGCCCGGCGGCCCGGCGCGCCTCGTCGGCGATCGCGAGGCGCGCGGCGACCACGCCGGGGCCGTGGAAGGCGGCGACGATCCCGTCGGCGCGCTCCCCGGCCAGCCGCAGCAGCCGCCGCCGGTGGGCCGCCACCCAGATCGGCGGCCCGTCGGGCTGCGCCGGGGGCGGGCGGTTGGGCGGCGCCCCGCCGGAGGTGTCGCCGTCGAACATCGCCCGCATCGTGTCGAGCGCCTCGCGGAGGCCCTCGGTGCGCTCGGGGGGCGTGCCGAAGGGGATGCCGAAGGCCCGGTGCTCCTCGACGTTCGACCCCGCCCCGAGGCCCACCACCAGCCGCCCGCCCGAGATGACGTCGAGGACCGTGGCCATCTTGGCCGCGACGGCCGGGGGGCGGTAGGCGGCCGAGAGCACCACGGTGCCGAGCCGCACCCGTTCGGTCGCCTCGGCGAGGGCGCTCAGGGTGACGAACGCGTCGAAGGCGGTGTCCTGCTTCACCCTCCCCGGCGACTGGAAGTGGTCGTTCGCCCAGACGCCGTCGAAGCCCAGCTGCTCGGCGCGGACCGCCGCCGCGCGGATCTCGGGCCAGCTCGACCCGTACTGGGGGATCCGGACCCCGATCGAGGGGCGGCGGCCGCCCACCCGGCATCTACCCGGGGCCGAGGACGAGCGCCACGTCGGTGCCCTCGGGCGTGGCCGCCGCCAGTGCGCCCGAGGTGGGCAGCGCCTCGATGGCCTCGATCTCGAGGTCGCGGGCGACGCGCTGCGCCGCGGGCCGCTGGCCGGGGGTGAAGTAGGTGACCGACGGGCTCGTGGAGGTGGGTGCGTTGCCCGCCGTCACGCCGCTGTATCCGAGGCTCTCGGCCTGGGCCGCGATGCGTCCGGCGAGGCCGTTCTCGTTGGTGCCGTTGAGCACCACGAGCCGGATGTCGGAGCGGTCGGGAGGCGGCGCCGGGGCGGCCGGCGCGGTGGTGGGGGCCGTGCTCGTGGTGGCGGCCGGCGCGGTGGACGTACCGCCGGTCGTCACCGACCCCGTCTCGCCCGTGTCGACCGGCGCCGCGGGGGCGAGCACCGTCACCGGGCCCTCGTCGCCGCGCAGCACCCAGCCGCCGACGAAGCCGATCACCAGGCACGAGGCGACGAGGGCCACCGGGCGGATCCAGCCGCCGCCCTCCGGGCGCTCGGGCGGGACCGTGTCGGTCTCGGGAGTCATGGAGTCCGTGTCACCGCCCGCGATGCTACCCCCCACCCCGGTCGTCAGGGATTGTGATCTCCGCCGGGCCCGGTGATAGGGTTGCGGCCGGTCGCATCTCTCCGCGCTGCCGGCGAACGGAAAAACGGTCCCTCGCCGGTGACGAGACGAACGCGCGCGGACCGCGACCGCTGACGCGCCGGACATCAGACCCGGCTTGCGCCCGTGCCCTGGAGGTTGGCACGCGATGCCCGAAGCACCGCATCCGATGACCGAATCGCCCGCCACCGCGTCGCCCGGCGAGGCACTCGCGCGCGCGCTCGCCGAACCGGCGACCGCCTGGCCGGACGTCGTGCTCCGCGAGCATCAGATCGAGGCCCTCGACGAGCTGGCCGGTCGGCTGACGCACGGCACGATGCGGACCTGGGTCGACGCGCCGACCGGGTCGGGCAAGACGATCATGTTCCTGGCGCTGGCCCAGGCGCTCGGGGGCAGCACGGTGGTCCTGGTGCCGCGGCGGAACCTGGCCGAGCAGACCGCGGCGGGCCTGGCCCGCCACTTCACGGCGGTCCCCTCCAACCCCGAGGGACCCGACGCGGCCGGAAAGCCCGGGGTCACGGTCTGCACCTACCAGGCGGCCCTGCGCCACCAGGACCGGATGGACTGGGACGCGGTGACCCTGCTGATCTGCGACGAGGCCCACGCGACCCTCGGGGCGCAGACCCGCAAGCTGCTCGACCGGGCGCGCAACGCGGTCGTCGTGGGCTTCACGGCGACGGGCGCCACCACCACCGGCCATGTGGAGCAGGTGTTCGGCCCGGTCGCCGCCACCCTCGACCGGGCCTCGGCGATCGAGCGCGGCATCCTCTGCCCCCTGCGCTCGCTGCGCGTGGAGCGGGCCGTCGACCTCTCCGACGTGGCCCGCGTGCGCGGCGATTTCGACCAGGCGAGCCTCGGCCGTGCCCTCGATCGCGCGCGCTGGCACCGCGCCTGCGCCGAGGTCTGGGTGGAGCACTTCCAGCCGCTGAAGCTGGCCGGCGTCGCCTACACCGCCACCGTCGCACAGGCGCACGCGCTCGCCGAGGAGCTCACCGAGCGCGGCGTGCGCGCCGCCGCGGTGTCGGGGCAGACGCCCCCCAAGGAGCTCCAGCGCGTGCTCTTCGACTTCGCCTCCGACCGGATCGACGTGCTCTGCAACGCCGACCTGCTGACGGAGGGGTGGGACGAGACGCGCGCCGCCGTGGTGATGCACCTCGCCCCGACGACCTCGGAGCGGGTCTTCGTGCAGCGCCTCGGACGGGTGATGCGCCCGGCCCCCGACAAGGAGGCCGTGTCGGTCGAGTTCCTCCCGGCCGGCGACCCGATGGGGGTGCAGACCAGCCACGAGGTCTTCGGGCTCGGCTGGTACAAGCCGCTCGGCCGCGTGGCCGGCCCGCCCGAGGGCGGCGAGCGCGGCAAGCTCGCCAAGGCCGCGGCGGTCCTCGCCGACCGCGACGGCGACTCGGCCAAGCTCGTCAACCCCGCCGCGGCCCCCGGCCTCATCGCCGCCGGTCTCGCCGACGGCGGCTGGCGCGAGGCCGACCCGGGCCTCCTCCCCGTCAACCTCATGGAGGAGTGGGTCCAGGCCGCGAGCTTCGACGTCACGGTCGACGAGCTGATCGATCGCGTCACCGCCGGCATCGATCCGCTGGCCGCCGTTCCCTGGTGGGCGCTCAGCGGCCTCGTGGCGCGGCGCATGCAGGACGGGGCCGACCAGCCCCTCTGGCGGGCGTGGGCCACGGCGCTGCTCGTGCAGCCCGACCTGCGGCGCGCCCTCCCCGACGACGTGCCGCGCCGCGTGCTCGACCGGCTGCGCATGACCTCCCGCGAGCGCCTGCGGGCGCTCTGGTGGCACGCCGACCAGACCGACCGCTGGGAGCGGCTCGCCACGCTCGAGCAGCTCGGCCGCTCCAGCGACCGCCGCCGCCGCTGGTCGGCCCTCGACGAGGCGTCGGTCTGGGCGCCCAGCTGGGCGTGGGACGTCTCGCGCGTCCTCGCCGACGGCACGCGCCCCGGCCGCAACCAGGAGGTGGCGCGCATCGCCGCCTGGGAGGCGCACCACCTGATCTCCAACGGCGGCGAGCTCGCGCTGATCGGCCTCTGGCTGCGCGCCGCGGGCGAGCCGCCCCCCGACCCCGTCGCACCCGAGGACCCCTCGGTGCTGCGCCTCGGCCAGGCGGCGCGTCTGCTGGTGGTGCTCGGCCCCGGCGACGTGCCGGCGCGCAGCGAGCACCTGCGCCTGGCGGGGCGCGCCGCCGGAGCCGTGGGGGGGTGGGCGCAGCTGCGCGGCCACCTCGACGCGCTCGACCTCTCGAGCCCGGACGCCCGCCGCGCCCTCCGCGCGGCCGTCGGAGCGGTCCAGCCGAAGGCGCTGCTCTCGCGCCGGGCCTGGAACGCGCTCCGCACCCGCCTGCCCCGCCTGCCCGAGCCCGAGGTGGTGGGCGTCGGCGGCGAGCCGCGCAAGCGGGCCGGAGCGGAGGAGGGCGCGCCCGCTCCGGGGCGCCCGCGCCGCCGCCGCCGTCGTCGCCTGCGCGTGGACGCGGGCCCCGAGGGAGCGCCCGCGACGCCCACCGACGGGCCTCCGCCCCGGCGCGAGGAGCGCCGCGACCCGGCCGCCACGCCGCCCCCCGAGGGCGCCGCAGCCGACGGGGCGCCCGCCCGTAAGCGCCGCCGCCGGCGCCGCCGTCCCCGCAGCGCGGGGTCCGGGGGCGCGCCTCCGCCCGAGGCGCCCACCGCGTGAGCACCACCGACCGCTCCGAGGCGGTCGCCGACGCGCTCTGGGCGCGCGTGCGCACCATGGCCGCCCGCGTCGCCGCCCTCGAGGAGATCGAGGCCCTCGGCGAGCTCGACGAGGAGGGCCGCGGCCGGCTGGTCGTGCTGCGCATGCGCTGCACCCGCGCCGCCGGGCGGGCCCGCATGGCCGACGAGCTGGCCGACCAGATGGCCGACGTGCAGCGGGAACGCCTGCGGAGGAACACCGCGACGCATCGATAGGCCGGCGGCGCGGGGTGGTCTGCGCACGGCTCACAGCGGATCCACAGGTTGCGCGGGAGGTGCTCTAAGCACCGCCTAACCCTTCCTTCACCTTCGGCCGGTACAAACTGTCCCCGTGAGCAACGAACTCCCACCCCTCGAGCCCCGCCCGCGCTCCGAGGGGCTCCCGCCGGTCGCCCCCCGCGAGGCCCGGCAGGGCAACCTCCCTCCTCTCGAGACCGCGCCCCCCCGCCCGGGGGCGCTGCCCCCCTTCGCCGACGAGCCGACGCGGCCCCTTCCGCCCCCGGCCCGCCCGGTGCGCCGCGCCCCGCGAGGGCTGCGGACCGCCGCGGTGGTGACGCTCGCCGTGGTGGCCGCCGGCGCCGTCGGCGGCGTCTCGGCCCGCGTCTTCGACGACGACCCGGCGCCCGTCACGGTGGCCGCCGAGTCGCCGCGGGTGACCGCCACGGTCACGCCGCCGGCCGACACCGAGCCCGGCCTGACCGATGCCGTCGCCCGCGTCGCGCCCACCGTCGTCGAGGTGCAGACCGACGTCGGCAGCCAGGGCAGCGGCGTCATCCTCAGCCCGTCGGGCCTGGTGGTAACCAACTACCACGTCATCCAGAACGCCGGGTCGGTCACGCTCATCACGGCCGGCGGCCTGCGGGTGCCGGCGACGATCGTCAACCGCGACGAGCGCCAGGACCTCGCGATCCTCGAGCCGCAGGGCGAGGTCGGCCGCGGGGCCGAGCTCGCCGACGAGCCCGACGCCGGCCTGCGCCAGGGCGACCAGGTCTTCGCGATCGGAAGCCCGTTCGGCCTGCAGAACACCGTCACCGCCGGCATCGTCAGCGCCGTCGGCCGCACCAACCCCGAGGGCGTCCCGATGATCCAGATCGACGCCCCGATCAACCCCGGGAACTCGGGCGGGGGCCTCTTCGACCTCCGCGGCCGCCTCGTCGGCATCCCGACCTCGATCTTCGGCCCGATCTCGGGCAACGTCGGAATCGGCTTCGCCGTCCCCGCCTCGCGGGTGCGGGCGATGGTCGAGAGCGCCCCCTGACCCCACGACCCAGGACGCCAGACACATGGACCGCGATCACGGGAGCCACGGCTCCGAGCCGACCCTCGTGCCCCCCTCGGGCGCGACCCCCCGCGAGCGCATGGAGGCCGTCCTCTACGAGATGCGCCGCGTCGTCGTGGGCCAGGACAAGCTCCTCGACCGCGTTCTCGTCGCGCTCCTCGCGCGCGGGCACGTCCTCCTGGAAGGCGTTCCGGGGCTCGCCAAGACGCTGACGCTCGAGACGGTCGCCCGCGTGTGCGGCGGGCACTTCAGCCGGATCCAGTTCACGCCCGACCTCGTGCCGTCGGACGTCGTCGGCGGCCAGGTGCTCGACCGCGACGGCGCCTTCAGCACGCGCCTCGGCCCGGTGTTCGCGAACTTCGTGCTCGCCGACGAGATCAACCGCGCGCCCGCCAAGGTGCAGTCGGCGCTGCTCGAGGTGATGGCCGAGGGCCATGCGACGATCGCCGGCGAGAGCCATCCGGTCCCCCGGCCCTTCTTCGTCCTCGCCACGCAGAACCCGATCGAGAGCGAGGGCGTCTACCCCCTCCCCGAGGCGCAGGTCGACCGCTTCGCCATGAAGCTGATCGTCGGCTACCCCTCGATGGCCGACGAGGAGGAGATCGTGCGTCGCATGGCCTCCGACCCGCCGCGCCCGCGGCAGCTGCTCGACCCGGCGCAGATCCGCGAGCTGCAGGAGGTCGCCGACACCGTCTTCGTCGACCATCGCGTCCGCGCCTACGCCGTGCGCCTGGTCAACGCCACGCGCAACCCGGCCTCGGAGGGCCTCCAGAACCTGGAGCCCTATCTCGACATGGGCGGCTCCCCGCGCGCCTCGCTGGCCCTGATCCGCGGCGGCCGCGCCCTCGCGGTCATCCGCGGGCGCACCTACGTCATGCCCGAGGACGTCCACAGCCTCTTCCACGACGTCCTGCGCCACCGCATCGTGCTCTCCTACGAGGCGCTGGCCGCCGACGTGCGCCCCGACCAGGTGCTCGACGCGATCATCGACGCGATCCCGCAGCCCGACGTCGAGCTGGGCAGTGGCCGCTCCGTCGGCTAGCCGGGAGCCCGGCACGACGCCCGCTCGCGCCGCCTCCACCCCGGAGGCCCTGCTGCGCCGCGTGGAGCTCCGCATCGGCCGGCGCCTCGACGGCCTGCTCCAGGGCGAGCGGCGCGGTCGGCGGCCCGGCCCCGGCGGCGAGCCGTCGCTGACGCGTTCCTACGAGGATGGCGACGACGTGCGCTGGGTCGACTGGCCGCTCAGCGCGCGCCTGGGCGAGCCCATGGTGCGCGTACCGGAGATCGAGCCCGTGCTGACCGCCTGGGCCCTGGTGGACTGCTCCCCGTCGATGCACTTCGGCACCCGGTCGCAGACCAAGATCGACCTGGCCCGCGACGTGCTGGCCGGCGTCGGCGTCGTCATGCGCCGCCGCGGCGACCGCCTCGGTCTGCTCGCCACCGCCGCCGGCGACATCGACCTCGTGCGCCCGCCGCGCGCCGACCGCCGCGGGCTGATCTCCGCCCTCGCCGCGCTCGAGCGGGTCGCCGCCCCGCAGGAGGGCGACGGCCGCACCGACCTCGCACGCGCCGTCACGTCGGCCGGCCGCATCGCCCGCCACCGGGGCGCCCTGGTGGTCATCTCCGACTTCCCCCTGCAGCCGGGCCTGGAGCGCGCCATCGGTGCGCTCGGCCGCCGCCACGAGGTGATCGCCATCGAGATCCGCGACCCGCGCGAGCGCGAGCTGCCCGACGTGGGCCCGGTGCACCTGCGTGACCTCGAGACCGGCCGCCGCCACCTGGTCGACACCGCCGACCCCCGCTTCCAGAGCCGCTTCGCCGCCGCGGTCGAGGCGACCGACCGCGCCCGCGATGCGATGTTCGCGCGCGCCGGGGTGCGCCACGTGATCGCCCGTACCGGCGACGACTGGGTGCTGCCGCTGGCGCGCGCGCTCGGCCGTCCGGTGGTCCGGCGACGGGCGTCGCACGCGTGAGCTTCCAGCAGCCGCTCGTCCTCCTCGCCCTCCTGGCCGTGCCGCTCGTCGCGGCGGCGGTCGCCTGGTGGCGCCGCCAGCGCCCGGTGGAGGGCGTCGCGTACCCCGACCTCGACCTGATCGCGCGGGCCGATCCCGGCCCGCGCCGCCGCCGTCATCTCCCGCTCGTGCTGGCCCTGCTGGCGCTCGCGGCCCTCACCGTCGCCCTGGCGCGGCCCGAGGCCTACCGCGACGAGCCGCGCGAGCGCGCCACGATCATGCTCGCCATCGACGTCTCCGGGTCGATGTCGGCGACCGACGTCGACCCCTACCGGCTCCGCGCCGCCCAAGATGCCGCGCTGACCTTCGCCGAGGAGGTGCCGCGCCAGTACCAGGTGGGCCTCGTCAGCTTCTCCGGCCAGGCCAACCTGCTCGTCGCGCCGACCACCGACCGCGACGCGCTGGCGCGCGCGATCGAGGGCCTGCGCCCCGAGGGCGCGACGGCCGTCGGCGAGGCCATCGCGACCTCTCTCGAGGCGATCCGCGCCACCCAGCCGGGCGCCACCGAGGACGGCACGCTCGAGGCGGCCCGGATCGTGGTGCTCTCGGACGGCGCCACCACCGTCGGCATCCCGCCCTCGCTGGCCGCCGACGACGCCGAGGCCGCCGGCGTGCCGGTGTTCACCGTGGCGCTCGGCACCTCCTCCGGCACGCTCTCGGACGGCACCCCGGTGCCGCCCGACCCCGAGGGGCTGCAGCAGATCGCCGACATCACCGGGGGCGACGCCTTCGAGAGCACCGACGCCGAGTCGGTGCGCTCGGTCTACGCGCAGCTCGGCACCTTCATCGGGACCGAGCGGGTGAAGGGCGAGGTCACCGCCTGGGCCGCCGGCCTCGGGGCCCTGCTGCTGGTGATGGCCGGCGTCGCCGCCTGGCGGCTTGGGCCGCGCCTCTCATGAGCTTCCAGTCGCCCGGGTGGCTGTGGGCCCTCCTCCTGCTGATCCCGCTGGCCGCGGGCCTGCTCGCGTGGGCGAACGAGCGGCGCAGCGCCGGCGAGCGATGGGCGGATCCGGCCGTCATGGCCGTCGGGCCCACCCGCCGCGCGCGGACCATGCGGGCCGCGGCCGCGGCCGTCGCGCTGCTCGCGGTCGCGGCCGGCGTCGTGGCGATGGCCCGGCCGTCGGTCGACGCGACGGCCGAGGAGCGCCGCAGCAGCGTGATGATCACCATCGACGTCTCCGAGTCGATGGTGAAGACCGACCTGCAGCCGAGCCGGCTCGGCTCGGCCATCGACGCGGCCGAGCGCTTCGCCGACGAGGCGCCCGAGGACACGGCGATCGGCGTGACCACCTTCGCCGAGAGCGCCGAGGTGGTGCTCGCGCCGACCACCGATCGCGCCGCCCTGGGCGAGGCGCTGGAGGGGGTCACCCAGACTCGCATCGGCACCGCCCTCGGCACCGCCGTCACCACCTCGCTCGCCGCGCTCGATGCCTCCGGGGCCATTCCCGAGACCCCTCCGGCCGACCCGTCCGACTCGGCCGGCCGGATCCTGGTGCTGACCGACGGGGCCAACTCGATCCGCCGGGCGACCACGCCCGAGGCCGCCGCCGAGCGCGCGGCGTCGGCCGGCGTCCCCGTCTACACCATCCTCCTGGGCAACGACCCCGGACGCCCCGATCAGCCGCTGCCCTCCGAGACCCTCGCCGCGATGTCCACGCGCACCGGCGGACTCTTCGCCCAGACCACCACCACCGAGGACCTCCAGGCGGTGTTCGCCGACATCGGATCGATCGTGGCGCCGGTGCCCGAGCTGCGCGAGCTGACGGTGTGGGTGGCCGCCGTCGCTCTCGTGCTGCTCGTGATCGCCGCCCTGCTGGCCGGGCTCGCGCACCCGCGCGGCGACCGCCTGCGGGGCGCGCGCACCGCTTGACTTGCGTTTGAAAGGCCACCTGCAACGTTGCAGCGGCAGGTTGTCGTAGGTTCGCTCACCCTCCCGGGGTTCACGCCGCCCCGTTTGCAGGGAAAGCTGCGCCCATGGATCACGTCCGGTGGTCCGAGCGGAGTCGAGGGAAGGCGTGGAGATGAGACGAGGACCTCTGGGCGGGTGGCGCCGCCTCCTGCTCGTGACGTTGGCGGCGGTCATGGCGATGCCGGCGGTGGCGTCCGCGATCGGCATCACCCTCAACCGCGCGCCGGCCCCGCCGTCGGCGATCCAGCGCGGCGGCGGCACGCAGGCCGTCGACTTCTCGATCACGTACCAGACCGTCGCGTCGAGCTGGTCGCTGCGCTTCACCGATCCCCTGAGCGCGATCGTGCAGCAGGAGACGCAGAGCGTCGCGGGCGTCCCGAGCCCCATCAACGCCCAGCGCACCTTCAGCCCCTCCGCCGCCGCGCCGCTCGGCCGCTACCGGGCGACGGTCGACTTCTTCTCGTCGCCGGGCACGCTCGAGAGCTCCGCCCTCGTCGTCTTCGACGTCGCCGACCAGCTCGGCACCCTGCAGGTGATCAAGTTCGAGGACATCAACGGCAACGGCATCCGCGAGTCGGGTGAGCCCGGTGTCCCCGGGTGGACCTTCCGCCTCACCAACCCGCAGCAGAACGGCAGCGTCATCTCCACCGGCGCCGACGGCTCGGTGACGGTGGGCAGCGTGCCGGCGGGCGTGTGGACCGTCGAGGAGGTCGTCGACCCGCTCTGGGCAGCGATCACCCCGCCGGTCGGGCAGGTCACGGTTCCGGCGGGCGGCCTCGGCACGTTCGTCGCCGGCAACGTCCGCCCCGCCCCGATCAGCGGCGTGGTCTACATCGACACCAACCGCAACGGCATCCGCGACGCGGGCGAGGTCGGCCGCGCCGGCGTCCGGCTGACGCTGACCGGCACGCGCCCCGGCGCGATCACGGTCGCCACCCGCGAGATCCTCTCGGCGGCCGACGGCAGCTACAGCTTCGACGGCCTGCTGCCCGGTACGTACGCGGTGGCCATGGCCGTCCCCGGTGGCCTCACGGCCACCACCGCGCGCACCATCACGAACATCCCGATCACCTCGGGTCAGGGCCGCCCGAACAACAACTTCGGGCTGATCAGCGGCAACGGCGCCACGATCTCCGGCGGGCCCGCGCCCAACGTGACGATCGCCAAGCGCGGCCCCGCGACCGCCCGGGCGGGCGCGACCTTCCAGTACTCGATCGTGGTGCGCAACCGCAGCGCCTTCGTCGCGCGCAACGTGCAGGTGACCGACCTCGTGCCGGTGAGCCTGACCCTCGTGTCGATCCCCTCGGGGGCCACCATCCGCAACGGCGTGGTCACCTGGGTGGTGGGTGACATGCGGGCGGGCGCGAGCCGCACGCTCCGCATGAACGTGCGCGTCAACCCGAACGTCACGGGCACCATCCGCAACACGGCGACGGTCACGGCCGACGGCCTGCCGCCGCGCCGCTCGACCGCGGTCACCCGCGTCGTCGGGCCGGTGCCGGTGGCGCGTGCCGGGGGCGTGACGGGCTGATGGGCCTCCACGCGCGCAGGCGCCCGCTGACCCTCTGGCTGGCCGGGGGGGTGGCCGCCTGCGCGCTGGCGGCGACCGCCGGCGCCGCCGGAGCGGCCCCCTCCGCGGGGGGCGCCAAGGCGTCCACCCAGACGGCTGCGACCCCACGGGCGATCGCCAGCCGGCCCACGACCAGGGAGGCCTGGACGGCCCGGGTGCTGCTTCCCGTGCACACCCGGTCGGCCCCCCGTGCGAGCGCCCGCAAGACCTCCAAGCTCGGACCCACCGCGCCGTACAACAACGGTCCGAACGTCCTGCTGGTGATCGGCGCCCGCGCCACGAAGGCGCACGGCGTCTGGTACCGGGTGCTGCTCAACAGCCGCCCCAACGACGCCGCCGGCTGGGTGCCGGCCGAGGCCGTGCGCGTCGAGCGCACGCCGTGGCGCGTGACCGTCCGCCTCGGCGCCCGGAAGCTCGAGCTGCGCAGGGCCGGGAAGGTGGTCGGCTCCTGGACCGTCGCCGTCGGCACCCGCGAGAACCCGACTCCGACGGGGGCGTTCGCGCTCAGCGAGATCGTCCGGCAGCGCAACCCCGCCGGCTTCTTCGGCACCTACATCCTCACCCTCAGCGCCCACTCGGAGAAGCTGTCCGAGTTCGACGGTGGGGACGGGCGGGTCGCGCTGCACGGCACCAACCGGCCGGAGCTGCTCGGCCAGGCCGTCAGCCACGGGTGCGTGCGCCTGGCGAACAGCGTGGCGACGCGCATCGGCCGCACGGTGCCCGCCGGCTCCCCGGTCGACATCCTTCCGTAGCCGGCCGTCGGGGGCCGGGCCGCCGGCCCGGTCCCCGGCGGTGTCGGTACGGCGGGCCCACGTCGCGGGCCGCATGACTGTCCGGGCGGCGAAGGAAGGGGTCCTCGGCGGCGGTCATCCTCGGCGCGAGTGGACACCGTTCGCGAGCTGGAGTACCTCCAGCGCCTGGCCCTGACCGCGGCCCAGACCCTCGATCCGCCGTCGCTCGTGCGCCTGGTCATCGCGGAGACGACGGAGGCGATGGGCGTCGACGTCTGCTCGGTCTACCTCACCGAGCCCGGTGGGCGGTCGCTGGTGCGGTCGGCGACCAACGGCCTCTCGCAGGGCGGCGTCGGCCGCGTGCGCCTGCGCGTCGGCGAGGGGGTCACGGGCACGACGGCCGCCGAGCGGGCCCCGGTGGTGGTGGACGACGTGCCCGGCGAGCCGCGCTTCTGCTGGCTGGCCGGCGTCGACCAGGCGCGTTTCGTCTCGATCTGCTCGGTGCCGATCATCTCGGCCGGCCGCCTGGTGGGCGTCCTCAACGTGCAGACCGAGGAGCCGCACCACTTCAACCGCGACGAGGTGACCTTCATGGCCGCCATAGCCGCGCAGCTGGCAGGCGCGCTGGAGCCCTCCGGGATGCAGGCGCGCCTCGAGGCGCAGGTCCGCGACCTGCGCAGCTCGGAGGAGGTGCACCGGCGCTTCACCGACCTCGCGCTCACCGGGGGGCGGCGTCGCGGCCGTCTGCGAGGAGATCGGCCGCCAGGCCGGAGGGGCGGCGGCGCTCTTCGATCCGGACGGCGAGCGCATCGCCCCTCCCGGCCCGGACGGACTGCCGGCCCGCTCGGCCACCGGCTGCGGCAGGACATGTGGGTGCTGGTGCTGGAGGCCGACGAGCCGGCGGCGGCACGGGCCCTCGTCGATGGCGCGAGCGCCGAGCGCGTGTTCCGCGCGGTGTCGGAGGCCGCAGGGTCGCGGCACCCCGGGGCGATCGTCGTCGCCCGCGCCGGGACGCTGGTGATCCTCGTGCCCGGGCCCACCACCGCGGAGGAGGCCGAGGTCTGCGCCCGCTCGGTGCTGGTGGCCGCGGGCGGGGCGACCGGCGGCGCGTCCTTCTCCTGCGGCATCGGCGGCCGTCCCGGCGGGCCCGCCGAGCTCCACGAGCTGATGGAGCAGGCGCGGCTCGCCGTGCGCGTGGGCCGCCGGCTGCACCGGACGGGCGAGGCGCACCCCTTCCGGCGCCTCGGCGTGGAGCGGCTGCTGCTCGCCGTGGCCCCCGCCGGGAGCCTCGCCGACTTCGTCGAGGAGTGGCTGGGGCCCCTCCAGCGGCAGGAGGCGCGCGGCAGGTCGGCCGCCCCCCTCGTCGCGACCACCGAGGCGCTCGTGAGCGTCAGCTGGAGCCCCCGCGCGGCGGCGCGCCGCCGCGGCGTGCACGTGAACACGCTCCTCTATCGGCTGCAGCGGGCGCGGGAGCTCACCGGCCGCGACCTCGACGACCCGGACGTGCGCCTCGCCCTCGCCCTCGCCCTGCGCGCCCGTGCCCTGCTCGGCGCCCCCGCTTCCGCCGTCCTCGCTCCCGTGGACGCCGGTCGCCGGTGATGCGCCCGCCGGACATCCTGCCGTGAGTCAGCCCCGCGGCGGGAGCTGAAGCCGGCGCAGTACCGCCGCCAGGTCGTCCACGACGATCTCCGCGCCGGCGGCCCGGAGCGCTGCGCCCGGCCGATAGCCCTGCCCGTAGCCGATGGCCCGGGCGCCCGCCGCGATCGCCTCGCGGACGTCGAACTCCGTGTCGCCGATGTACATGACCCTTCCGGGATGGGCCGCGACGAGGGCCGCAAGGGTGGCGCGTTTGACTCTCGCGCCTGCGTCCACGAAATCCACCAGGTCGGACAGGTTGTGGTGGGCGATCTGCGCGTCCACCACCTCGGGCGCCGCGGCGCTCACGATTCCGACTCGGACACCGAGCTCGGCGGCGCCGCGCAACAGAGCCTCGGCGTTGGGCTGAAGCGGTGGCCGTGCCAGCGCCATCTGCTCGTCCCAGAGCCGGGTCGCGGCCTCTGCGGAGCCCGGGTCGCCGACCTCCGCGAAGAACGCGGACAGGGGCAGGCGGAACGCTGCGCGGAACCCGGCGCGCGAGAGATCGGCGCGCCCCTGGGTGCGCAGGACGGCGTTGGTGGCGTGCCGGGCCTCTTCGGCGTCATCGGTCAGCGTTCCGTTCCAGTCGCAGGCCAGCATGGCGACACCCTCGGATCGGGTCGCCCCCGGCCGTCGGGCGGAGGGCGTCCGCGGTGCCTGCGCCACCGTCCATCCGGCCGTGCCGAGGTGCCGCCAGCTGCTCGCCCGTGGGGCGAGCACCGGCAGCCTCACCGGCGCGTCCGCAGCCACGCCGTGATGGTCCAGATCGAGACGCAGCCCCCCGCCGAGGCGGGCCGGGCGCACCGTGAGGAGCGCCACCTCGGCGGGGGGCTCCACGAGCGCCGGGCAGCTGCACTGGATGAGGGACCCGGCGGCGACCACGTCCCGGACGTGGGTATGGCCGCTCACGACGATCGTCGGGCCGGGACGGACCGCGATGAGGGCCTCCGTCTGCGCGCGATCGGCCGCGTCCCCCGCGTAGCGCAGATCCGCCCGCTCGCAGCGTTGCCCCAGGGAGATCACCGGGAAGTGGGAGAGGAACACGACGAGGTCCGCGCCCCAGCCGGCGACGTCCGGTGCACCTGACGCCCAGAGATCATCGCGGCCCCGCAGCATCGAGGCACCCGCGATCCGGAGTCCCGGTAGGACGATCTCGCCCGCCCCCGATGCGAGCCGGATACGGCCTGCTCCCGGACCGACCAGCTCGCGCATCATGCACGCGCCGCCGACCAGGTCGTGGTTGCCGGGGACGACGAATACGGGGACGGGCGACGCACGGAGAGCGCCGAGGGCCGCCTCCGCAGCCGCGCGATCGCCGTCGTGCGTCAGGTCGCCGGCGACGACGATCAGATCCGCGCCCCGGCGGGCGAGGTCGGCGACCGCCGAATCGAGCCTGGCCAGCGAGTCCTCCAGGAGCAGGCGGTTGTGCCACACGACCCCAGGTCCGTCCCCGACCCGGACGTGGGGGTCTGACACGACTCCGATCCTGAGGACGGCGCCCCCGGTGGGTGGGGTCACTCCGGCCCGCCGTCGAGGTCGAGGGCCCTCCAGAGGTCGCGCGCCGCCGAGAGGTCGGCGGGGCGCCGTGCACCGCTCTCCGCGTCGAACCGGTGGAGTGCCTCCGGCGCGCATCCGCACCTCAGCGCCGAGTCGGGCACCGGCTCGCGGTCGACGAGGACCTCGAGCTCGATGCCGCTCGTCGTCCTGAGCGTCGCGAGCCAGCCGCCCGCGAAGGGCTCGGAGTCGACGACCCTTCCCGTCGTCGCGAACGGGCCGCCGTCGAGGCGCAGGTCGCTCGGGCGCACGGCGACGATCTGGCCCTTCGCTTCGGGCAGCAGGTTGATCCGGGGCACCCCCAGGAAGCGGGCGACGCGGACGGTCGCGGGCTGGGCCAGAAGCCGGGCGGGAGTATCGACCTGCTCGATCCGGCCCGAGAACATCACGGCGACCCGGTCGGCGATGGCCAGGGCCTCGGTCTGGTCGTGGGTGACGAACAGCGTGTCGGCGAGGTCGGCCGCCCGGTGAAGGCGCCGGATCTCGCGACGCAGCTCGAGGCGCAGGTCGGCGTCGATCGCGGCGAAGGGCTCATCCATCAGCAGGAGGGCCGGCCGCACCACCAGGGCCCGTGCGATACCGACGCGCTGGCGCTCTCCACCGGAGAGCTCGTGGGGGTACCGATCGAGTAGATGTCCGATCCGGAGCGTTGCCGAGATGGTCTCGACGACACCCTCGGCGTACGCGCGCTTCGCGCGCCGCGCGGCCCGCAGCGGCAGGGCGATGTTGGTTCGCACCCGCACATGCGGGAACAGCCCGGCGTCCTGGAAGACCATGGCGACCCCTCGATCCTCGGGAGCCCAGCCGGTCACATCGCGCCCGCCGACTTCGACGCGGCCTCGATCGAGCCGCTCGAGTCCGGCCACGCTTCTCAGGAGCGTCGTCTTGCCGCACCCGCTGGGGCCGAGCAGGGCGAGGATCTCGCCCTGCTCGACGCGCAGGTCCACCTCGTCGAGCGCCGGGACGGTCCCGAAGCGACGACCGGCCCCCGCGACCGCGAGGGTCGCGGGGGCGCTCGAGGGATCCTCCGGCGCGGTCGTCACCACGCCACCTCCGCTCACCTCAGCAACGACCCGATCCGGGAGGCTGCCTGATCGAGGAGCGGGTCCGGGTCGCTCGAGGCCTGCGTCGCCCGTGCCCAGGAGTCGCTGAAGAGCTTGCGCGCCTGGGCGCCGTTGCGTCCGGGGAACGCGTACCAGGGGACGACCGCGCTGAACTGCGAGCTGGGTGCCTTGAAGGGCGAGCGGGTCAGCAGCCCCTTCTTGAGGACCTTCCGGGCATCGGTGCGCACCGGCATGTAGCCGAGCTTCTCGACGACGACCTTGATGACGCGCAGGTCCATCATGCAGTCCACGACGCGCGTGGCCGCAGCCCGCCGCTCCGGCGTGGCGAAGACGGCGATTCCCGCGCCGCCCGCCGCGATCCTCGTCGGGACGGAGGCGTCCAGCACCGGGAACTTGAGGGTCACCCACGAGAAGTCGGTGTCGGCGAACGCCGGGATGAAGCTGGTGCTCCCGACGAACATCGCGCTCTCGCCCTTGATGAAGAGGTCCTTCGCCTGGTCTTCGGTGACCGCGGCCGCGGCCTTCGTGGTGAAGAGGTCGTTCAGGAAGCCCGCCGCCCGCTTGCCGGCCGCGTCGTTGAAGCGCGGCTTCCCCGACGAGTCCACGAAGTTGCTGCCCGCGTTCAGGAGGAACTGGAGAGGGATCCAGCCCTCCTGCTCGGCGAAGACGATGCCGGAGCGACCGGCGGAGGTGTCGGTGAGGCGCTTCGCCGCGGCCGCCGCGTCCCGCCAGGTGCGGAAGGGGGCGTTCGGATTCAGGCCCGCGTCGCGGAAGATCTCGGTGTTGACGAAGATCACCGGCATCGAGATCCCCCAGGGGATGGCGACCTGACGGCCCTTCACGCGACCTGCCGACAGGGTCGGCTGCACCCGGGCCGAATAGGCGCGCTTGCCGCGCACGAACGGGGCCAGGTTGGTCACGTAGCGGTTGTCGCCCATCGAGATGACCTCGTTCAGGCCCTGCACAGCCACGTCGGGCGCCTTGCCCGCGGCGGCCTGGACCTGGAGCTTGAGGTTCAGCTCGTCGTACGTCGCGGGGTCGGTGATCGCGCGACCCGGTATCCCCGTTCGCTGGGCGCAGATCGCCAGTCCCCGGTCGACGGCGGGCTTGAAGAAGTCCCCGTAGGGCATGACCACGGTGATGGGGTTCTTGGCGTCCACGGGGGCCGCCGTCGCGGTCCCGGCGAGGGGGAGCAGGGCCGCCGCCGCGATGACCGCGGTCCCGGTGAGGCCACGGACGGTGCGCGTGGGCGGTGAGGCGTCTCGGAGCATGGAGGAGCCTTTCTCTTGACGAGAGCGTTTTGATCGGACGGCGCTGAGGGCGCGGCGCGGGGTGCGCACCGCGTGGTTCAGGACGAGAAGGCGAACATTCGGACGAAGGACCTCTGCACGAGGACGAGGAGGATCATCAGCGGCAGCAGCGCGAGCGCTCCGGCCGCCATCATCGGCCCCCAGTCGGGGAGGCCACCCGGGTTCACGATGTAGGTCTGGATCGAGAAGGGCACGGTGGCGAGCTCCGGGCCCTGGAGGACGATGAAGGGCCAGAAGAACTCGTTCCACCAGCCCACGAACGCGAAGGCGGCGAACGCCACGATCCCGGGCCGCATGTGCGGCAGGACGATGTGGCGTATCCGCGAGAGCGGACCCAGGCCGAACACACGCGCCGAGTCGAGCTGGCTCGCGGGGACCGCGGCGGCGTATTCGGTCATCAGGTAGATCCCGAACGCGCTCGCCGCGAAGGGGACGATCAGGCCCAGGCGGGTGTTGACGAGGTCGAGGCGGTCGATGGTGAGGTAGTTGGTCACCGCGATCGCCTGGATCGGGACGCTGATCGTCGCGACCACGAGCGCGCCGACGACGCGGCCGCCCGCCGGCCGGAGGTGCCCCAGCGCGATCGCCGCAGCCGCTCCGAGGACGACCTCCGCCGCGACGATCGCGGTGGTGACGATCACGGAGTTGACGTAGAAGCCGAGGACGTCGTTGTCGGCGAGCACGGCGCGGTAGTTGCCCAGCGACCAGCCGCCTCCGAAGATGTCGAGCGGCGCCCGCGCCACAGACTCGGACGGACGGAACGATGCCGTCAGGATCAGCGCGTACGGCACCGCGAAGAGCGCCCCGAAGGCGATCAGCCCCGCCCGGGTGAGGACCTCCCGCACGGCGGTCACCTGCGTCGCCTCGTCCGGCCCAGAACGGCGAGCTCGAGTGCCGTGACCACCAGTACCAGCGCCACGAGGGCGCTCGAGGCGGCCGCACCGGCGCCGAGGTTGAAGAACTGGAAGCTCTGCTCCCAGGAGAGGTACGCGAGAGTGCGGCTCTCCCCGAAGGGGCCGCCCTGAGTGAGCGCGTACACCTGATCGAACGCCCGGATCGCGATGATCGTGCTGATCACCACGCAGACCACCGTCGTCCGGCGCATGAGCGGCACGAACAGCCGCGCCTTGACCGCGATCCCCCGCCACGAGCCGTAGAGGCGGGCCGCGTCAACCAGGCTGCCCGGGACCTGGGCCAGTGCGGCCTGATAGAGCAGCAGCGAGAAGCCGACCTGGGCCCAGAGCCCGACGATGATCACGGCCGCCTGTGCGGGCCGCGGCTCGTTGAGCCAGTTCGGTCCGTCCACCCCGATCGCGCGCAGGGCCTCGTTGAGCACCCCGGCCAGGTCGAACACCAGCCGCCAGCCCGCAGCCGCGATGACCAGGGAGGTCGCGAGCGGGAGGAGGATGAGCGTTCCGACGACCCGCCGCAGCCAGGGCCGGTCGAAGAGGGCGAGCGCGCACGCCAGGCCGAGCGCGACCGCGCCCGTCACCGTGACGGCCGTGTAGAGGGCGGTGAACTGCACCACCGAGCGCAGGGAGCCGTCCTCCAGCAGGAGCCGCCAGTTGTCGAGACCCACCCAATCCCACTCCGGCGTCGTCAGCGTGCGGTCCTGGAAGGAGATGACGACGTTGAGGACCATCGGGACGAGCACGAAGGCGGCCAGCATCGTGAGGGCGGGCGCCAGCAGCAGCCACCCGAGCACGTGCTCACCGAGCCTGCGAGCTGCGCGGGCCGAGAGCCTGGCGCCACCAACCGGCGTGGCGGTCGTGCCCGTCAGAACCGATGCTCCGACAACGCGCGCCCTGAGCGCTCGAGTGAGGCCTCGGCGGCCGCACGGCCGCTGAGGGCGAGGGAGACGACCAGCGCGTCGAGGACGCTCAGGTGGGCGATCCGACTCGCCATCGCCTCGATCCGGAAGCGCGTCTCGCGGCTCGCGACCACCAGGTGCTCGTGTGTGACCTCGGTCAGCGGGGACCGCGCGAAGCTCGTCACCGCGACGACCCGGGCTCCGGCGTCCCGGGCGGCGGTCGCCGCCGCGACCGTCTCGCGCGTCGACCCGGTGTGGCTGACCGCGAAGCAGACATCGGCGGGGGTGAGCAGGCTGGCCGCGACGTGCTGCACGTGGGCGTCCGCGGGAGCCTCGGCGCCCGCCCCGATGGTGACCATGCGGTAGGCCGCGTCCTGGGCGAGGGGCGCCGAGGAGCCGACTGCCACGAACAGGATCCTCCTGGCGCCGTGGAGCGCCGCGACGATCCTCTCGAAGGCGGCCGTATCCAGGATCCAGAGGGTGTCCCGGACGGCGTCCGCGTCGGCGGTCAGCACCTTTCGGACGATCTCGGACGGCGAGTCGGCCGGGCCGATGTCGTCCGGCACCGCCTGGCCGGTCGGGACCAGCTCGGTCGCCAGGGCCAGCTTCAGGTCGTGGAAGCCGCGGAAGCCGAGCTCCTGGCAGCAGCGCACCACGGTCGCCGTGCCCGTGCCGGCGAGGGCGGCGGCCTCGCTGACCGTGACGTGTATGAGCGAGGCCGGGTCGCTGAGGACGAGGCGGGCGAACTTCTTGTCAGCCGGTCGCAGCGAGGGCTCGAGCGCCCGGATGCGCGGCAGTGTGCCGCCGCTCAGGGCGATCGCGGGGCCTGGCGAGGCTGTGAGTCGTCCGTTGATCGGCATCGCCCCGAACGTAAGGCTCTTCCCACCGCCGGCTCAACGGGGGAACGACGTTCCAACACCATCTTCACCCCGTCGAAACCGGGAGCGCCGAGGCCTGGCCGGGCGCGCAGCAGCATGGCCACGCGGATGAGCGCCTGGCGCGGCGAACGTCGCGCCCGAGGCGTGCAACCCATTCGTCACACGGGCGACCGTGAGGTCCGGGTCTTCGCCCGGGGCGGGGGCCTACTCGGGCGAGATCAGCTCGGCGGGGTGGGCGACGCGCACGGACGAGCCCAGCTCGCGCAGGCCGGCGGCGATCTGGATGGCGCAGCCCGGGTTGGCGACCGCCACGACGGGCGCGCCCGTGGCGGCCACGGCCTCGGCCTTCTGGCGCCGCAGCCGCGCCGCCATCTCGGGCTGCAGCACGCTGTAGAGCCCGGCCGCGCCGCAGCAGCGGCCGCCGTCGCCCAGGTCGACGCAGTGGGCGCCGGCCCCGGCCAGCAGTCCCCGCGGGCCGATGCCCTGGGCGTGGAGGTGGTGGCAGGCGTCATGGACCGCGACGGTCCCGAGGCCCGCGTCGCGCGGCGGCGGCTGCAGCTCGATCAGGTCGCGCGTGCGCGCGGCGACCTGCTCGGCCCGTGCGGCCCAGGCGGGGTCGTCGGCGAGCAGCTCGCCGTAGGTGCGGATGTGGGCGCTGCACCCGGAGGCGTTGGCGACCACGATCTCGGCGTCCTCCATCTCGGCGATCCGGGCCCGTGCCATCGCCCGGGCCGCCTCGGGCTGCCCGTAGTGCATCGCCAGCGCTCCGCAACAGCCGGCCGGCGTGGTGCGGGACGCCGTGTAGCCGGCCGCGGCCACGACCCGCATCGTCGCCCGCTGCGTCGGGCGGAAGGCGACGTCCATCACGCAGCCCGACAGGACGCGCGCCAGGGGCCCCTCCCCGAGCGTCCGCGGGATGGGCCGGCGCAGCTCGGTCAGCGAGACCGGCGGGGAGGAGGCCCGGTGGGCGGCGGGCGCGAGGCGGTCGAGCCGCAGGGCGCGCGCGATGCCGAGCAGCCAGCCGGCGGCCATCACCAGCCGCGGCCGCGGCAGCACGCCGGTGAGCCCGGCGCGACGGATGCCGCGCGCGGCCACCGGGCGGGTGGGCTCGGCCTGCGCGCGGGCGCCCTCGATCATCCGGCCGAAGGGCACGCCGCTCGGGCAGGCCGCCTCGCAGGCGCGGCAGGCGAGGCACTCGTCCATCATCGTGGTGAACGAGGAGTCGACCACGGCGTGGCCCTCCTCCACCGCGCGCATGGCCGCGATGCGGCCGCGCGGCGAGGCGGTCTCGCGGCCGGTGAGCCGGAAGGTCGGGCAGTGCGGCAGGCAGAGGCCGCACGCGACGCACTTGACGACGTCCTCCTCGAGCGGCGCCGGGCGCGAGGGATCCCAGTTGGACGCGCTCACGCCCACACCAGCATCCGCGGGTTGAGGATGCCGGCCGGGTCGAACCGCTCTCGCAGCCGCTTCATCAGGTGCACGCCCGGCGGCTCGGGCCCCCAGGGGTCGGCGCGGAGGTGGTCGGGGCCGTCGATCACCGACGCGTGCCCGCCGAGGGCCAGTGCCCAGCCGCGCACACGCGCGACGTCGCCGGCCGAGCCGACCGCCACCCGGCAGATCCCGACGCCCATCCAGGCCTCGTAGGGCAGCCCCGCCTCCTCCAGCCGGACGGCCAGCTCGCCCAGCAGCGCCGGCGAGACGCCGGCCTCCACCAGGCCCTCGCCGGCGGGCTCCGCCGGCGCCTCGGTCAGCGGCGCGAGGCCCTCCGGCGCGCGGACGTCGTCCTCCGGGCCGGCCAGCTCCACCGCGAGCCGGCCCGGGCCCAGCAGCACCGAGCTGGGGCGGACGCCGCCGGTGAGCGCGCGCTCCGCCGCCGCGATGCGGTCGGCGAGCGGCCCCCCGGCTCCGAACCACGCCCGCGCCGGGGGCAGCGGCCACAGCTTCAGCGTGGCCTGCACGATGACGCCGAGCGTTCCGAGCGATCCCACCGCCAGGCGCGGGATGTCGTAGCCGGACACGCCCTTGACGGTGCGACCACCCGCGGTGACCAGGCGCCCGTCGCCGGTGGCGATCACCACCTCCAGCAGCGAGTCGCGCACCGCGCCCGAACGGAGCCGCTGGCGGCTGCTCGCGGCCGCCGCCAGCACCCCGCCCACCGTGGATCCCTCGCGCACCTCGGCCTGAGGCCATGCCTGCCCCGCGCTCGCCGCGATGCGGACGGCCTCGGTCACCGGCACGCCGGCCTCCACGGTGAGGGTCAGGTCGGCGGGCTCGTGCGCCACCACCCGGTCCATGCCGGTCGTGCGCAGCTCGCGGTCGGCCGGCGGCCCGGGCCGCCCCCGGCGCGAGCGGGTGCCCCCGCCGGCCACCGTCACGCTCGCCCGCGCCGCGGTGGCCTCGGACAGCGCCTGCGCGGCCTCGCCCGGCGTCCGGGGCGCGAGGACGGTCGTCACAGCCAGGTGCCCTCCGGCAGGGAGCCGGCATCGAGCACGATCTCCCCGCAGCGGCTGCCGATCGGCAGCACCTTGGCCGGGTTCATCCGGCCCTCCGGGTCGAAGGCCTCCCGGGCGCACGCCTGCGCCTCGAGATCGGTCGCGGAGAAGGTGAGCGGCATGAAGTCGCGCTTCTCCAGGCCGATGCCGTGCTCGCCCGACAGCACCCCGCCGACGGCGACGCAGGCCTCGATGATCAGGGTGCCCGCCGCGTGCACCCGCTCCACCTGCTCCGGGTCGCGGCGGTCGAAGGCGATCAGGGGGTGCAGGTTGCCGTCGCCGGCGTGGAAGACGTTCATGATCACGAGGTCGAGCTCGGCGCCGATCTCGTAGATGCGCGCCAGGATCTCCACCAGACGCGTGCGCGGCACGACGCAGTCGTGCAGGTAGTAGTTGGGGGCGATCCGCGCGACGGCGCCGAAGGCGCTCTTGCGGGCCTTCCAGAACAGGGCCCGCTCGGCCTCGTCGCGGGCCACCCGCACGCGCCCGGCTCCGGTCTCGGCGCCCACCCGCTCGACGACCGCGGTGTGCGAGGCGACCTCGGCCGCCGTGCCGTCCACCTCCACCAGCAACAGCGCCGCCGCCTCCACCGGCAGGTCGGCCCTCACGAAGGCCTCGACGGCGACCACCATCTTCTGGTCCATCATCTCCATCGCCGCGGGGATGACCCCGGCGCCGATGATGCCGCCCACGGCCGCCCCGGCCGCGGCCACGGTGGGGAAGTCGAGGAGCATCGTCGTCACGTGGGGCGGGTTGCGGCTGAGGCGCACCGTGATCTCGGTGACCACGCCCAGCGTGCCCTCGCCGCCCACGACGAACCCGCGCAGGTCGTAGCCCGGCGGGTCGGGCGCCGTGCCGCCGAGGCGCAGCACCTCGCCGTCGGCGAGGACGATCTCCATGCCGAGGATGTGCTGGGCCGTCACCCCCGAGGCCAGGCAGTGCGGACCGCCCGCGTTGGTGGCGACGTTGCCGCCGATCGAGCACGCCTGCTGGCTGGAGGGGTCGGGCGCGTAGTGCAGGCCGAGGTGGCGCACGGCGGTCGACAGGTCGAGGTTGAGGACGCCCGGCTCGACGCGGGCGCAGGGCACCGACGGGTCGACCTCGAGGATGCGCGACATGCGCGCCACCGAGAGCACCAGGGCGCCGTCGAGCGGGACGGCCCCCCCGCAGAGCCCGGTGCCCGAGCCGCGCGGCACCACCGGGATGCCGAGGTCGTGCGCGAGGCGCATGCACGCGACCACCTCGGCCGTGGTCTCGGGCAGGACCACCAGCCCGCAGTCGCCCTGGGCGATGGAGCCGTCGCGGCCGTAGAGGCGACGCTCGAGGGGGTGGTCGATGACGCGCCCCGGGTCCAGCAGCGCCGCGAACCGGTCCCGGACGGCCGGTGCCTGTGTGGTCGCCACCCTCGTGAGGCTACCTCACCCCGGGGGCTCCGGTCCGTCCGCCCGCGACACCCGCGGCGCCCGGTGCGGGCCGCCCGGCGCCGAGTGCCGCGGCCGCCGCGCGCTCGCCCGCCTCGACGGCCTCGATCACCGCGGCGCCGGGCGCGAGGTGCACCCCCTCCAGGCCGTCGAGCCAGACCGCCGGCGCCCGGACCGCGGGCACCTGGGCGAGGTCGGCGACCGGGTAGGCGCGCGGGATCCGCAGCACCTCCACGGCCACCGCCCCCGCGGGGTCGTCGAGCAGGCCGAGCGGATCCCCGAGGGCGCGGGCGCAGGCCTGTGCGAGGGCCGCGTCGCCGAGGCCCCAGACCGGATCCGCGGCGTCGGCGCGGCAGTAGCACTCCAAGCCGATCAGCGTCCGCCCCTCCGGCGCGAGCAGCGGGCTCCAGTTGGCGATCTCGAAGGCGCGCGCGAACGGCACGCGCGCGTCGTCGACCTGGATCCAGGTCTCCTCGGTGAGCCGGGGCCGGTCGAGGGCGAGGTACACGATCGCCACGGCCCTCATCCGCACGGGGCCGAGCACGCCCGCCGGGGGGCCGGGGGAGACGAGGCGCGCCGCCGCCGCCGCGGGCATCGCGACCACGACCTGCGGCGCCGCAACCCCGGCGCCGCCCGCCAACCGCACGCCGGCGACGCGCCCACCGGGCGCGTGGATCGCCTCGGCCGCCGTGGAGAGCCGGATGTCGGCGCCGGCGTCGCGCGCGGCGGCCGCCATCGCGTCCATCAGCTGGCCGATCCCGCGTGCGGGGAAGAAGAAGCCGTCGGGCGCCGCCTGGCCCTCCAGCAGGCGCCGCGCCCGGTCGCCGGGGATGCTCTCGAGGGCGACCCCGTCGACCTTCTCGAGGTACGGCCGCATGACGCGGTCGACGAAGGCGGCGCCGAACCGCGAGGCAAGCTCGCCGCGGGCCGTCGCGTCGTGGGGCCCCGCGGCCTCCGGCCCGGCGGGCCGCTGGTCGAGGTAGCGCCCGCGCACGACCGCGCCGTCGCGCACGCAGGCGACCGGGCGGCCGACCCAGCGCAGGTCGTCGCCGAGCAGGTCCTCGAGCCAGGCGCGCCGGGGGGCGTCGCGCACGAACGGGATGTGGCCACCGACGTCGTAGGCGAAGCCGTCCCGCCGGCGGGTGACGCAGAGCCCGCCGGGCTCGGGGGCCGGGTCGGCCACGACCACGCGGGCGCCCGCCCGGACCAGCGCCAGCGCCGCGCCGAGGCCGGCGGGCCCCGCTCCCAGCACCACGGCGTCGGCTCGCTCCACGGGGCGAAACCTACCCCGGCGGGCGCGGGGGGCTTCCGGTACCCGTCTCACGCGTACGTCTGTCAGGGGTGCCCCCCGGCCCGCCTCGGCTATGCTCGCGCGGGTTGACGCATCGGGAGACACAGCGATGAGGACGACGGCGTTGGTGCTCGCGGTCCTGTTCGCGCTGCCCGCCGTGCTCGCCGTCTTCCACCGGGGGCCGGCGCCCGCCGCCGACCCGGAGGAGACCGCCGCCCACCGCCGCCTCGAGACCGTCTGGGCGATCGTCCCGGTGGTCTTCCTGGTGGCGCTGATCGCCTACTCGGCCGCCGCATGACGACCCGCGCCATGCCGGCGGGCGTCGCCGCAGGACCCCTTGCGGTGGTGGTCGACTACATCCGGCTCACCAAGCCGCGCGTCATCTCCCTCCTGCTGTTCACCACCGGCGCGGCGATGTTCGTCGCCGAGGGCGGCAATCCCGGTTGGTGGCTGGTGCTGTGGACGTTGATCGGCGGCTACCTCGCCGCCGGCGGCGCCAACGCGATCAACCAGTACATCGACCGCGACATCGACGACGTCATGCACCGCACCGACGCCCGCCCCGTGGTGACCGGCCGCGTGACCCCGGGTCGCGCCCTCGCGTTCGGCATCGCCCTCGGCGTGGCGAGCGCCCTCGTCATCGGGCTGTCGTCGAACTGGCTCGCGGCGGCGCTCGCGCTGCTCGGCCTGGTGCTCTACGTGGGCGTCTACACGCTCTGGCTGAAGCGGACCTCGATCCACAACATCGTGATCGGCGGCTCCGCCGGCGCCGTCCCGCCGCTGGTCGGGTGGGCCGCCGTCACCGGAGACCTGTCGCTGTCGGCGTGGATCCTCTTCGCGATCGTCTTCTACTGGACCCCGCCGCACTTCTGGGCGCTCGCGCTGATGCTCAAGCGCGACTACGCCGCCGCCGGCGTGCCCATGCTCCCGGTCGTGCACGGCGTCGAGGAGACCAAGCGGCAGATCCTCCTGTGGACGTTCGTGATGATCGCCGTGAGCATCCTCCCGGTCGCCTCGGGCGCCGCGGGGTTGTTCTACCTCGTGAGCGCGCTGGTCCTGGGGCTCGTCTTCCTCTACCTGTCGTGGCGGCTGTACCGCGACCCCGCGATCGGCTGGGCCAAGGCGACCTTCCACTACTCGCTCCTCTACCTGGCGCTGATCTTCGTCGCCCTCGCCGTCGACGCGTTCTGATCGTGGGTAGGGCCGGCCGCGGGGCGTCGTTCTTCCTGACGCCGCTGGGGATCGTCTTCACGACGGTCGTCATCGACCTCATCGGCTTCGGGCTGGTGCTGCCGATCCTCCCCCTCTGGGCGGAGGAGATCGGCGCCACGCCCGTGGAGATCGGGATCATCACCGCCTCCTACGCGGTGGCGCAGCTCCTGTTCGCCCCCGTGTGGGGGCGCCTGTCCGACCGTCATGGGCGCCGGCCCGTGATCCTCGTCTCCCTCGCGGGCAGCGCGGTGGCCGCCCTCTTCATCGGCCTCGCGGGCTCGCTCCTGCTGCTGCTGATCGCCCGCGTGCTGCAGGGCATCGCGGGCGCCTCCTACGCCGCCGCCCAGGCGTACGTGGCCGACGTCACCGAGCCGAAGGACCGTGCCAAGGGCATGGGGATGATCGGCGCCGCCTTCGGGCTCGGATTCGTGCTGGGCCCGGCGATCGGGGCCCTCTTCTCGACGATCGACCAGCGGCTGCCGTTCTTCGTCGCCTCGGGCCTCGCCGCGGCGAACTTCGTCATCGCCTACGTCCGTCTGCCCGAGTCGCGCCGTCCCGGAGCCACCGCCCCCGAGGCCCCGGTGCCTCGCCTGGCGATCGTGCGCCGGGCGCTGTCCAGCCGCGACCTCGCTCCCCTGGTGTGGCTGTCGTTCGTCTCGACCTTCGCTTTCGTGGGCATGGAGACGACCTTCGCCCTCTTCGGGGACAGGCGCTTCTCGTACAGCCCGGTCCAGATGGGGCTGCTGTTCACCTTCATCGGCGTGATGGCCGTCTTCTCGCAGGGGTACCTCGTGGGGCGCGTGGTGGAGCGCTGGGGCGAGAGCCGCGTGATGATCGCAGGGTTCGGGGGCACCGCCGCCGGCCTGATGCTCGTGGCCGTCTCGCACGACCTGTGGCTGCTGCTGGTCGGCCTCGCCCTGCTCGCGATCGCCTCCGGGCTCGTCTTCTCCACCACCACCGCCCTGATCTCGCTCGCCGCGGGCGAGCGCGAGCAGGGCATGGTGCTCGGCCTCAGCGCGTCCGTGGGCGGGGCGGCCCGCATCGGCGCCCCGCTGCTGGCGACCGTGCTCTTCGAGCACGTGGGCATCGCGGTGCCCCTGATACTCGGGGCCGCGCTGTTCGCCCTCTGCGCGGCGGCGGCCCTGCGGGTCGTCGGCCGTCCCGCCCTCGCGTGAGGGGGCGATCGCGCTGGGGCCGAATCGCGCTGGCGCAGGGACGTGTGACCCGTTCGGGGACCCCTTTCGCGGCCCGAAACGCGTGATAGGTTCCCCGCCGTGCTGAGGAGCCGCCACACCATCCCGCTCATCATCCTCACGATCGTGATCGGGGGATTGACGGCGGCGACCGCCGTGCTGATCGACTGGATCCCGATCCAGGCCGCCGAGCAGGCGGAGCGCGTCGACTCCCTCATGTGGTTCGTCGTGTGGGCCTCGGTGGCCATCTTCACGCTGGTGACCGTCGTGCTCATCTACAGCGCATGGCGCTTCCGCGCGGCGCCGGGCGACGAGAGCGACGGCCCGCCGGTGCACGGCAACACCAAGCTCGAGATCGTGTGGACCCTCGTCCCCACGGTCCTCCTGGCCGTCATGGCCGTCTGGGCCTACCTGGTGCTCTCCGACAACGAGGCGCTCGCCCAGGACCGCCTCGTCGTGGACGTCACCGCCGAGCAGTTCGCGTGGTCCTTCGCGTACCCCGGCGGCGAGGTCGGCAGCGGCGACCTGCGCGTGCCGGTCGGTCGTCAGGTGGAGCTGCGGATGCGCTCCAAGGACGTCATCCACAACTTCTACGTGGTCGAGTTCCGGGTGAAGCAGGACGTCGTGCCCGGCATCACGACTCGCGTCGTCTTCGATCCGAACCGGGTCGGCACCTACCAGGTCATCTGCGCCGAGCTCTGCGGCGTCGGCCACGCGATCATGCGCACGCGCGTCGTCGTGATGGAGCCCGACGACTACGAGGACTGGCTCGCGGACGCCGAGACCCAGGTCGCCGACCAGGCCTCCCCGGCGCCGGCGCCGGGGACCACCGAACCCGCCCAGCCGTGACCCGGTAACCGAGGACCACCATGGCCACCCACGCACCCACGCACTCCGACCCCTCGGGCCACGCCCACCACGTCGACCCGCGCCCGCTCTCCTACTGGTGGAAGCGCGCGACGCTGTGGTCGGCCGGCAGCTTCCTCTTCTCCTTCGGGCTCATCTGGTTCATGCGGACCATCTTCGGGATGGATCCGCTCTGGGTGTCACAGGTCTACGTCACGGCCGCGGCCTCGCTCACCTCGATCGGTTTCCTGATCGGCATCGGCTGCTTCGACTGGTGGTGGCAGTGGATGACCGGCCGCCGGGTGGACGGCGAGGACCACTCCATGCACGGCGCCCACAGCTGGCGCGACTACTTCAAGGTGAACACGGACCACAAGGTCATCGGTGTCCAGTACATGGCCATCGTCTTCACCTTCTTCGTGCTGGCCGGCCTCCTCGCCGAGGCGGTGCGCGCCGAGCTCTTCACCGCGGGCCAGACCCTCGGCGACGGCGAGACCTACAACGGCCTCTTCAGCGTCCACGCGACGGTGATGATCTTCCTGTTCGTCATCCCGGCCTTCGCCGGCCTGGCGAACTACATCCTGCCGATCATGATCGGCGCCAAGGACATGGCGTTCCCGCGTCTGAACGCCCTGTCGGTGTGGATGCTCATCCCCGGCGGGCTGATGATGATCCTCAGCCCGGTCTTCGGCGCCTTCTCGGCCGGCTGGACCGCCTACGTCCCGCTCGCCAACCAGGGCGGCACCGGCACGACCCTCTTCGAGGTCGGCGTCCAGGTCGTCGGCGCCAGCTCGATCGCCACCGCGATCAACTTCCTGGTCACGATCTTCACGATGCGCGCCCCGGGCATGACCGTCTGGCGGATGCCGCTCCTGGTGTGGGCCAACGCGACCACCTCGGCGCTCGTCGTCTTCGGCACGCCGTTCATCGCCGGCTCGCAGTTCATGACCCTCTTCGACCGGGTCATCGGGACGCAGTTCTTCGACCCGGCGGGCGGCGGCGACGTCATCGCCTACCAGCACATCTTCTGGTTCTACTCCCACCCGGCCGTGTACATCATGATGCTGCCGGGCTTCGGGATCATCAGCGAGATCATCGCGACCTTCTCGCGCAAGCCGATCTTCGGCTACCGGGCGCTCGCGTTCTCGACGGTGGCCATCGCCGTGCTCGGCTTCGGGGTCTGGGCGCACCACATGTTCGTCAGCGGCATGGCGGCGTGGCTGCGCGTGCCCATGATGATCACCACGATCATCATCGCGATCCCCACCGGCGTGAAGATCTTCTCCTGGCTCGGGACCATGTGGGGCGGCAAGATCCACCTCAAGACGCCGATGCTCTACGCGATGGGCTTCATCGGGGTGTTCGTCATCGGCGGGCTCTCGGGCGTGATGCTGGCCGTCATCCCCGTGGACATCCAGGTGACCGACACCTACTTCGTGGTGGCCCACATCCACTACGTCTTCGTCGGCGGCAGCGTCTTCACCATCTTCGCCGGCGTCCATTACTGGTTCCCGAAGATGACCGGGAAGATGTACAACGAGACGCTGGGGATGATCAGTTTCTGGATCATCTTCATCGGCTTCAATGCCACCTTCATGCCGATGCACTGGCTCGGCATCCAGGGCATGCCCCGCCGCGTCTCCGCCTACGACGAACGGTTCGAAGCGGTGAACCAGTTCATCGGCATCGCGTCGATCGTGATGACGCTCGGGTTCCTGGTCTTCTTCTACAACATGATCACCTCGTGGCGGTCCGGGCCGAAGGCGCCCTGGAACCCCTGGCGCGGGCGCACCCTCGAGTGGCTCGTCTCCTCGCCCCCGTCGCTCTTCAACTTCGAGGCGACCCCGCAGGTGGTCGGCGGCCCGTACCAGTACGGCATCCCCGGCGCGCGCCACGCGGTCGTCTTCGCCCCCGAGGAGATCGGCGGCGAGCTCACCGAGACCGAGAAGCGCACCATCGTCGTCGTCGCCGACGAGACCGTGGCGTCCGCCGCGCTCATCGACGAGGTCCGCCACCGCGCCTCCGAGGGCCTCTGGCGGTTCACCTTCGCCGTGGCCAACGAGGACGGCGACTCCCGTGCCGCCGACCGGCGCCTGCAGGTCGCCCTGTCGGTTCTGGCCGAGTCGGGCATCGACGCCTCCGGGACCGTCGTCGAGGGTGACCCCTTCGCCGCCGTCGCCGCCGTGAGCGCCGAGGAGGACGTCCACGAGGTCATGCTCGCCACCTACCCGACGGGCATGTCGGCGTGGATGGCCGACGACATGGTCGACCGGCTTCGCAAGAGCACCGGCCTGGGCGTGACGCGCGTGGTCGTCCGTCCCGAGGACGCGCGCGCGCCCCTGAGCCTGCCGGGCGTCTCGCAGGTCGCCGTGGTCGCCGACGAGGGCCTCGGCACGGCCGGCCTCGTCGCCGCGCTGCGCGAGCGCGCCGACCGCCGTCCGATCGGCGTCATCCTGCTCTCGCCCATGAACCTGACCGGGCCCGGCTGGACCGACGAGGCCGAGGAGGCGCGTTCCGCCGCCTTCGACCGGGTCCGCGCCGCCATCGACGGCCTGCAGGCCGTCGGCGTGCAGTCGCGCGGCGAGGTGCTCGACGGCGACGCCGCCGCCGCGGCCACCATCGCCGTGACGGGGCACCGGGCCGACGAGATCCTCGTGATCGCCGCGCGCGGCGGACGCCTGGAGTCGGATGAGGCGCTGGCCGCGGTGCGGGCCGCCGCCGGCACCGTCCCCGTGGAGCGGATCGTCGTCGATGCGGAGGCGCCGGCCTCCCCGTCCGGGAGCTAGCCGATGGCCACCGTCGAGCCCACGATCAGCGCGCCCTCGCAGGCGACGCCGCCTCCCTCGCGGGGCAGCCAGATCAGCATGGGGATGCTGTCGATGATGTTCTTCATCGGCTCCGAGGTGATGCTGTTCGGCTCGCTGTTCGCCGCCTACTTCTTCGTCCGCTTCAACGTGGCCGACCAGTGGCCGCCCCTGAACTCGGCGGGCGAGCCCTTCGAGCTGCCGAAGATCATCACCGGCGTGAACACGGCCATCCTGGTGGCGTCGAGCTTCACCATCCACTGGGGCGAGCACCGCCTGAAGCACTACGGCGACCGCAAGGGCCTCGAGCGGGGCCTGCTGGTGACCATGTTCCTGGGCGGCACGTTCCTCCTGATCCAGGTGAACGAGTACATCCACCTCGGGTTCACCCCGCAGGACCAGGCCTTCGGCTCGACCTTCTACACGCTGACCGGCTTCCACGGCCTCCACGTCTTCGTCGGCCTGACGCTGCTGACCCTCTGCTACATCCGGGTCAAGCGGGCACACGACTTCACCCCGCAGTGGTCCACTCCCCTGCAGGCCTCCAGCCTCTACTGGCACTTCGTCGATGTCGTCTGGGTCCTGCTCTACATCCTGGTGTACCTCGTATGACGTCTCTGCGCCGTAGGGGCCGCCGCCTGGCGGCAGTCGTCGCCGTGGGCGTCGCCGCATTCGGCCTGTCGGCCTGTGGCGACAGCGGGGAGACCGCCGACCTGGACGCCGGGAAGACGAGCTTCGTGAACCTGTGCGCGAGCTGTCACACGCTCGAGGACGCGGGCACCCCGCCCTCGGCCATCGGCCCGAACCTGGACGACTCCTGGAGGGCGTCGCGCCAGGCCGGGTTCGACGACTCCCAGTTCCAGGGCACCATCGAGCGGTGGATCAAGATGGCCCAGCCCCCGATGCCGCGCGACCTGGTGACGGGCCAGGACGCCGTCAACGTGGCCGCCTACATCGCGTCGGTCGCCGGCACGTCGCCCGAGAGCGACGTCTACCCGGCCCAGACGGCCCCGCAGGTGCCCGAGCCGTCCCGGCAGGAGCTGAAGGACTAGTTGGGGACGCTCCCGCCCCCGGGGGTCAGGAGCGGCTGCGGTGGGTGAGCGGATGGCGGGGATGAGGGTCGTGGTGACCGGCGCCTCGCGGGGCCTCGGCCGGGCCCTCGCCGAGGCGTTCGCCGCCGAGGGCGCCCGCCTGGTGGTGACCGCGACCGCGGTCCGGCGGCTGGAGGGAACCATGTCGCGGGTACGCGAGAGGGGTGCGCAGGTGCAGGGCGTCCCGCTCGACCTGGCCGACCCGGGCAGCGTGCAGGAGGCGGCGGCGCAGACCCTCGCGGTGCTCGGGCGCGTCGATGTCGTGGTCAACAACGCGAGCCTGCTGGGCGCACGCACGCCGATCGCCGACTACCCGGCCGAGCTCTGGGACGCGGTCATGGCGGTCAACCTCACCGGAACGGTGCAGTGGACGTCGGCCCTGATCCCCGCCATGTCGCCGGGCGGCGCCATCATCAACGTGACCTCGGGCGCGGCGGGCCGGGCGGGGTGGGGGGCGTACGCGGTGTCGAAGCTCGGGCTCGAGGGGGTCACCCAGATGCTCCGGGAGGAGCTGCGCGACGCCGGGATCCGCTGCGTCGCCGTGAACCCGGGGCCGCTGCGCACCGCGATGCGGGCCGCGGCGTATCCCGACGAGGACCCCCAGACCGTCCCGCACCCCTCGCGCGTGGTCGCGCCCTTCCTCGCCATCGCCGCCGGCAAGGACCCGGGCGCCCGCATCGACGCCGCCGAGTGGGAGACGCGGTGAGCTCGCTACGGGCGATCCCGATGATGACGTCGACCCACGGCTGGCAGGACGTCGAGATCGAGCCGGTGGACGAGCCGCTGGTGCGGGTCGCCGACATCGGCCCGCGGGTCCACGACTCCCCGCAGTACCACGCGATGGGGCTCGCGGGCGCCCTTGCCGAGGGCTGGATCCGCGAGGGGGTCGCTCACCGGCTCGCGGCCGTGGCCGCCGGGCTGCCCGACGGCCGCAGCCTGGTCGTCTGGGACGGCTACCGCCCGCTCGCGACCCAGGCGGCGCTCTACAACGGCTATCTCGACGAGCTCACGATGGTCCACTACGACTGGCCCGCCGCCGCGCTGGAGGAGGCCGCCGCCCGCTACGTCACGGCGCCCTCCCGCTCGACGGCCGCGCCGCCGCCACATCTGACCGGCGGCGCCGTGGACCTCACGCTCGGCGACGGCGACGGGCGGCCCCTCGACCTCGGGACCTCCTTCGACGCCTTCGTCGAGGAGGCCGCCGCCCGCGCGCTCGAGGACGTGCCCGGCGAGGCCCGCGGCCTGCGACGCCTGCTCTTCTGGTCCATGGCCGGCCAGGGCTTCACCGCCTACCACGAGGAGTGGTGGCACTACGACCACGGCGACCAGTTCTGGGGGCTCGCGACCGGCCGCCCGGCGATCTACGGCCCCGCCGACCCTCCGGGAGGGCCGGCCGCATAGCCACCGGCCGGGACTACGGCTCGCGCGGGTTCGCCGCCCGCAACCGCGACGGCAGCGTCTGGAGCTTCGGCACCCACCGCCCGGGCGACGCGGCCGCCTGAGCGCCGCCCGCACCGGGCGCCGGAATCGATGGAGGGGTGCGCATCGCCGGTAACATCGGGACCGTGACCACCTCCTCGGGGGCCGCGCCGCAGGCGGCGGGACTGGGGCTCGTGCCCGCCCTGCTCGGCCTCGTGCGCTTCTCGCACACGATCTTCGCCCTTCCCTTCGCCCTCTCCGCGGCGCTGCTCGCGGACATGGCGATCCCGGACCTCGCCACGCTCGGCTGGATCCTGCTGGCCATGGTCGGCGCGCGCAGCCTCGCGATGGCGCTCAACCGCATCATCGACGCCGACATCGACGCGCGGAACCCGCGCACGGCCTCGCGGGAGATCCCCGCGGGGCGCCTCAGGGTGGGGCAGGTCGCCGCGTTCTGCGCCGTCAGCCTCGCCCTGCTGCTCGTGGCGGTCTCCCAGCTGCCCGAGGAGACCTGGGTGCTCTGGCCCGTGCCCGTGGCCGCGTTCGTGCTCTACCCGCTCGCCAAGCGGGTCAGCTGGCTCTGCCACCTGGCGCTCGGGCTCACGATCGGCATCGCCCCGATGGGCGCCTGGCTGGCGGTGACCGGGGAGCTCGGGCCCGCGCCCATCATGCTGGGCCTCGGCGTGGCGGCGTGGATCGCGGGCTTCGACGTGATCTACGCGCTGCTCGACGTCGAGTTCGATCGCGCCAACGACGTCCACTCGATCCCGGCCCGCTTCGGCGAGCGGCGGGCGCTCTGGTTCACCCGGGCCCTCCACGTGGCGGCGATCGCGCTGCTCGCCGGCGCCGGGTCCGCTGCGGGTGCCGGGGCCGTCTACTTCGCGGGCGTCGCGGTCTGCGCCGTCGTGCTGCTCGTGGAGAACGCGATCGTGCGGCCCGGCGACACCCGCCGCGTGCAGGCGGCCTTCGCCCAGTCGAACGGCCTGCTCGCCGTGGTCTTCCTGGTCTTCACCGTCGCCGAGGTGACGCTGTAGAGACCACCCTGGTGCGGGGCAGCGGCCTCGTGAAGCGCTTCGGCGACCGCGCCGCCGTCGACCGGGTCGACATCGCGCTGGCGCCCGGCGAGTGCCTCGCCGTGCTCGGCCCGAACGGCGCGGGCAAGAGCACGCTCCTGCGGATGGTGGCGACGCTGCTGCGACCCGACTCCGGGGCGCTGTCGGTCTGCGGCCAGGAGCTTCCCGGCGGCCGCACCCGCGCGCGCGCCGGCATCGGCTACCTCGGGCACGACCCGCTCGTCTACCTCGACCTCACGCCCCGGCAGAACCTGGAGCTCTACGCCGCGCTCTACGGGCTGCCCGACGCGCGCGAGCGCATCGACGCCGGGCTCGACCGCGTGGGGTTGCGGGCGCGATCGTTCGACCCGGTGCGCACCTTCAGCCGCGGCATGGCCCAGCGCCTCGGCCTCGCCCGGGCCCTGCTCCACGACCCGGTGCTCCTCCTGCTCGACGAGCCCTACTCCGGCCTCGACGCCGCGGGCGCTCGCCTGCTCGACGGCGTCCTCGCCGATCTCGGCTCCGCCCGGGGCGCCGTGATGGTGACCCACGAGGTGGAGCGCGGTGTCTCCCTGGCCGGGCGCGTCCTCGTGCTGCGGGCGGGGCGGGTGGTGCTCGACGAGCCCGTCGCGGGCGAGGCCTCGGCGTTCCGCGCCCGCTACGAGGAGCTGGTGGCGTGAACGCCGCCCGCCCCTCCTGGTTCCGTCAGCTGCGCGCCCTCCTGCTCAAGGACCTGCGCCTCGAGCTGCGCACGCGCGACACCCTGGTGGCGATGGTGCTCTTCGCCGTCGTCGCGATGATGATCTTCCAGTTCGCCTTCGGCGGGCGGGGCCAGGACCTCTCGGCCGTCTCCGGGGGGATCCTCTGGGCGACGCTCGCCCTCACCGCGGTGCTCGGGGTGGGCCGGTCGTGGGTCCCCGAACGCGAGCAGCGCGTGCTCGACGGGCTGCTCGTCACGCCCGTGCCCCGCGATCTGCTCCTGATCTCGCGGGCGGGGGCGATCTTCGCGTATCTGCTCGCCGTCGAGGTGGTCGCGGTGCCGCTCGTCACCATCTTCTTCGTCCGCGGGCAGGAGCCCGGCGACCTGCTGCTGATCGGCCTCGTGTGCCTCCTCGCGAACCTCGGGATCTCCGTCCTGGGGTCGCTGCTGGCCTGCCTGGCGCTGTTCGCACGCGCCCGCGAGCTGCTGCTGCCGGTGCTCTTCCTGCCCTCGCTGCTGCCCGTCGTGATCGCCGCCTCAGGCGCCACGCAAGCGGTCTCGGGGGGGACGAACGACCTCGCCGAGTACCGGGGTTACTGCCTGTTTCTGGGGGTATATGCGGTAATCTTCGGCCTTGTGGCCTACGCGACCTACGAGCACGTCTTCGATGACTGACACGCGCTCGACGCGGCGCCTGGCGATCACCGGGGTGCTGACCGCGATCCTCACGGCGGTCGCCTGCTTCGGCATCTTCTTCGTCGCCCCCGAGGACGCCGACCAGGGGATCATCCAGAAGATCTTCTACTTCCACGTGTCGATCGCGCTGGTGGGCCTGGTGGCCTTCGCCGTCGGCGCGATCTACGGCATCCGCTATCTGCGCACCCGCGACGCCCACCTCGACGACGTCTCGAGCATCGCGATCGGCATCGGCCTGGCCTTCTCGGTGCTGGTCGTCATCACCGGCTCGATCTGGGCCAAGGCCTCCTGGGGCACCTGGTGGGTCTGGACCGATCCGCGGCTGGTCACGTTCGTGATCGTCCTGCTGCTGTACGCCGCCTACTTCGTGCTGCGCTCCTCGGTCGAGGGCGAGCTGCGGCTGCGCTACTCGGCGATCTACTCGATCGCCGCCTTCGCATCGGTGCCGCTCTCCTTCTACTCGGTCCGCGTCGCGCGTTCGTTCGTGCACCCGGTCGTCTTCACGACCGGCGGCGCGAACATGTCCGACGCGATGCTGGTCTGGTTCCTCGTGAGCCTGGCCGCCACCGTCGGCGTCTTCCTGACGATCCTGCAGCTCGAGCTGATCCAGCGCCGCGCCGACCGCGCCATGCGCCGCGTCAAGATGCGCCTGGAGGCGATGGCATGACCAACGAGTACGTGGCCGCGGCCTACGGCGTCATCATCTTCGCCCTCCTGATGTACGTCGTCGTGGTCGGCCTGAAGGCGGCGCGCATGGCCCGCGAGGCCGAGCTGCTCGCGCTGCTGGTCGAGCGCGCCGCCGGCGACGCGTCGGAGCCCGAGACGGCCGACGCGCCGGGACCCGCGTCCATCACGTGAGCAGCCGCGTCGGACCGAGCGGTCCGCCGGGCCCGGACAGGATGCTCTACCCGATGTTCGTGGACCTCGAGGGGCGCCGGTGCGCGGTGATCGGGGGCGGCGGCATCGCCGAGGGCAGGGTCCGCGCGCTGATCGAGCACGGCGCCGTGGTGCGGTTGGTAAGTCCGCAGATCACCTCCGAGTTGGCCCGGATGGTCGCCGAGGGCGCGATCGTGGATCATCGCGAGCGCACCTATCGTCCCGAGGACCTCGAGGGGTGCTTCCTGGTCATCGCCGCGACCGACCGCGAGCAGGTCAACCGGATGGTGCGGCAGGACGCCGAGGCGCGCAACGTGATCTGCAACGTCGTCGACGCACCATCGCTGTGTGACTTCATCGTCCCGTCGCTCGTCCGGCGCGGTGAGCTGTCGCTGGCGGTCACCACCGGAGGCGCGAGCCCCGTCGTGGCCAAGCACATCCGTCGCCAGCTCGGCACCATGTACGGGCCCGAGTGGGGGGCGCTGATCGCGCTGCTGCGCGAGATGCGCGGCGAGCTGAAGGAGCGCCACCCCGACATGCCGGGCCGGCGGGAGGCCGTCGAGCGCCTCATGCGGACCGACGTCGTGCGCCTGCTGGCCGAGGGCGACGAGCAGGGCGCGCGCGACCTGGCCCGCCGCGAGATGGGTCTCGGGGTGCACGCGTGAACCTCCTCGTCCTCGGGCTCTCGCACAAGACCGCTCCGGTCGAGCAGCGCGAGAAGGCGTCCCTGTCGGAGAAGGAGGCCCGCGCGCTGCTGCGCGACCTGCTGGCCTCCGGCGCGGTCTCGGAGGCCGTCGCCCTCTTCACCTGCAACCGCACCGAGGTCTACGCGGCCGCCGCCGACCTCGTGGCGGCCGAGGAGGCCGTGTCGGCGGCGATCGTGGAGCACAGCCGGATCTCCCTCGAGGAGCTGGCCTGCGCGCGCTACGTGCTGCGCGACGAGCGGGCGGCCGCCCAGCTGTTCCGGGTCGCGTCGAGCCTCGACTCGATGGTGGTGGGCGAGAGCGAGATCCAGGGCCAGGTGCGCGCGGCCTGGGAGCTCGGCGCCCAGGAGTGCGCGACAGGCCCGATCCTCAACCAGCTCTTCCGGCAGGCGCTGGAGGTGGGCAAGAGCGTCCGCACCCAGACGCACATCGGCGCCGGCTCGTCCTCGGTCCCCGCCGTCGCGCTCGACCTCGCCGAGGACGTCCTCTCCGACCTCCCCGGTCGCCGCGTGCTGGTGATCGGCGCCGGGCGGATGGCCGAGGCGACCGCCCAGGCGCTGGTGCAGCACGGCGTCCACGAGGTCGTCGTGGCCAACCGGACCGTGAGCACGGCGCGCGAGCTCGCCGGCCGCTTCGGCGGCCGCGGGGTGGGCTTCGACCGGCTCCCCGACGAGCTGGTGGGCGCCGACATCGTCATCTCGTCCACCGACGCGCCGCACCCGATCCTCGGCCCCGACGAGCTCGGCCCGGCCATGGCGGGCCGCCCCGGCCGTCCCATGGTGATCGTCGACATCTCGGTGCCGCGCGACGTCGAGGCGTCGGTCGCCGACCTGCCGGGCGTCGCGCTGTTCGACATCGACGACCTCGAGCGCGTGGTGGAGGCCAACCTCAACGGCCGCCGCCTCGAGGCCGAGCGGGGCGAGGGCTTCGTCCTCGGCGCCGTCCAGGGCTTCTCGGCCTGGCGCCGCGGGCTCTCGGCGGCGCCGGCGATCACGTCGCTGCGCGAGCGGGCCGAGTCGATCCGGCAGGGCGAGCTGGCCCGGCTCGACGGCCAGTGGGAGGGGCTGTCCGACGCCGACCGCCGCCGCGTCGAGGCGCTCACCAAGGGCATCGTCAACAAGCTCCTCCACGAGCCGACGGTCCGTGTCCGCGCCGCGGCCGAGGACGGGGACGGGGACGCGCTACGGCACCTGGAGAGCCTCCGCCACCTCTTCGGCCTCGAGGCCCCGGCCGGCTGAGCCCGTCCGCCTCGTTCTCGCAACCCGGCGCTCCCCACTCGCGCTGGCCCAGACGGAGTTCGTCGCCGCCGCGCTGACGGCGGCCGGACACGAGGTCGAGCTGCTGCCGCTCACGACCACCGGCGACCGCTGGAGCGCCGCGGGCACCGGGGCGGCGCCCGACAAGGGGCTGTTCGTCAAGGAGCTGGAGGAGGCCCTGCTCGACCGCCGGGCGCACCTGGCGGTCCACTCCGCCAAGGACCTCCCCGGCGAGCTCCCGGACGGCCTTGCCGTGCTCGCCGTGCCCGCGCGCGAGGACGCCCGCGACGTGCTGGTGGGCCCCCCGGGGGGCCTGGACGCGCTTCCGGCGGGCGCCACGGTGGCCACCGGCAGCCCGCGCCGCGCCGCCCAGGTGCTGGCCGCCCGTCCGGACCTGCGGGTCGTCCCGATCCGCGGCAACGTCGGCACCCGCCTCGACAAGCTGGCCCGCGGCGACGCCGACGCCCTCGTGATCGCGGCCGCAGGGCTGCGGCGGCTCGGTCTGGCCCCGGAGGGGACGAGCCCCCTGCCGGTCGACGTCTCCACGCCCGCTCCCGGTCAGGGCCTGCTGGCGCTGCAGGGGCGCGCCGGCGACCCGGAGACGTCGGCGGCCGTCGCGGTGCTCGACGACTCCGTCGCGCACGCCTGCCTGCGCGCCGAGCGCGCGCTGCTGGCCGCCCTCGGAGGAGGCTGCCTGCAGCCGGTCGGGGCCTACTGCGCGCCGCACGGCGACGGGCTGCGGATTGTCGCGTTCGCCGGGTCGGACGACGGCCGGCGGGGCGAGCGGGTGGTGCGCGACGGTCCGATCGGCGACCCCGCCGGCCTCGGCCGCGACGCTGCGGCTGCGCTGGCCGCGGTGCGCGCGTGAGCGGCTTCGTCCATCTCGTCGGCGCCGGCCCGGGCGATCCCGGTCTGCTCACGGTGGCCGGCCTGCGCGCGCTCGAGCGCGCCGAGGTGGTGGTCCACGACCGCCTCGGCACCGAGCAGCTGCTGCCGCTCTGCCACCCCCGCGCCGAGCTGCTGAACGCCGGCAAGTCGCCCGGCCGGCAGGCAATGACCCAGGACGAGATCAACGCCGCCCTCGTCGAGCACGGCCTGCGCGGCCGGCGGGTGGTGCGCCTGAAGGGCGGCGACCCCTTCGTCTTCGGCCGCGGCGGCGAGGAGGCCGAGGCTCTCGCGGCGGCCGGCGTCGAGTACGCGGTGGTGCCGGGCATCACCAGCGCCATCGCCGCCCCCGCCTACGCGGGCATCCCCGTCACCCACCGCGGCGTGGCCACGTCGTTCACCGTCGTCACCGGTCACGAGGACCCCACCAAGCCGTCCGAGCAGACCGACTGGGCCGCGCTGGCCCGCGTGCCGGGGACGCTCGTGGTCCTGATGGGCATGGGGCGCCTCGGCGGCATCGCCGAGGCGCTGATCGCCGGGGGGCGGTCGCCCGACGAGCCCGTCGGCGTCGTCCAGTGGGGCACCACGCCGCGCCAGCGGCGCCTCGTGGCGACCCTCTCGACGGTGGCGGCGCGGGTCGCCGAGGAGGGCCTCGGGTCGCCGGCGGTCGTCGTCGTCGGGCCCGTCGCGTCGCTCGCGGGCACCATCGGCTGGCTCGAGCGCCGGCCGCTCATGGGGCGCACCGTCGTCGTCACGCGCGCCCGGGCGCAGGCGAGCGAGCTCTCCGACCGGCTGCGCGCCCTCGGGGCCGACGTCGTGGAGTTGCCGGTGATCCGGATCGCCCCCGTGGACTCCTCGCCCGCGATCGACGCCGCCCTCGACGCCCTCGGCGACTACCGCCTCGTGGTCCTGACCAGCGTCAACGGCGTGGACGCCCTCTTCGCCCGCCTCGCCGAGCGGGGACGCGACGCCCGCTCCCTCCCACCCGAGGCCACCGTCGTCGCGATCGGGCCCGCCACCGCCGAGCGCCTCGCCGCCCACGGCGTGCGTGCCGACCTCGTGCCCGAGCGCTTCGTCGCCGAGGGGATCCTCGAGTCGCTCGCCGGGCGCGACCTGCAGGGCGTGCCGGTGCTGGTGGCCCGGGCCCGCGGCTCCCGGCCCGAGCTGGTCGACGGGCTGCGCGCCCGCGGCGCGGCGGTCGATGAGGTCGAGCTCTACGAGGCGGTCTCCGAGCCGGCCGACCCGGACGCCCTCGCCGCGGCCCTCGCCGCCGACCACCTCACGTTCACCGCCTCCTCGACCGTGCGCAGCTTCATGGCCCTCCTCGGCCCGGCCGACCGGCAGGCGCTCGGCGCCGGCCCGCGCGTCGTCTCGATCGGCCCGATCACGAGCGACACCGCGCGCGCCGAGGGACTCGAGGTGCACGCGGAGGCGACCGAGTTCACCATCCCGGGGCTCGTGGACGCCCTCCTCTCCGACGTGGGGTCCCGCGAGGGCGCATGATCACCCTCCTCACCGACTTCGGGGCGGGGAGCGAGTACGTCGGAGCCCTCCACGCGGTCCTTGCGGCGGCGTGCCCGGATCGGCAGCGGATCGACCTCGCCCACGACATCCCGCCCGGCGACGTCCGTCGCGGAGCCCTGACGCTCGCCCGCCTCGCGCCCCTGCTGCCGCACGCCGTCCACCTCGCGGTGGTCGATCCCGGCGTGGGCGGTCCGCGCCGCGCGGTGGTCCTCGGGCTCGCGACCGGCGGGGCGCTGGTCGGTCCCGACAACGGGCTGCTCGCGCCCGCCGCCGAGGCGCTCGGCGTCGTGGAGGCGGTGGCCCTCCACCCGCTGCCCGACGGGGCCTCGGCCACCTTCCACGGGCGCGACCTGTTCGCGCCGGCCGCGGCGGCCCTGGCGGCCGGTGCCCGGCCCTCCGACCTCGGCACGCCGTTCGATCTCACCGGCCTGCTGGTGCCCGACCTGCCCGCCCCGGCGGTCCGCCCCGGCGAGCTCGCGGCCCCGATCGTCGCGATCGACCCGTTCGGCAACCTGGAGCTGCTCGCGGGACCCGCCGACCTCGAGGCCGCCGGCTTCACGATGGGCGACCGCATCTCGGCCGCGGTCACCGACCGCCGCCACCCCGCGACGGTGTGCCGTGTCTTCGCCGATGCGGCCCCGAAGGGGATGCTCGTGCACATCGACAGCCACGGGATGGTGGCCCTCGCGGTGAACGGCGGCAGCGCCGCCCAGCGCATGGGCGCAGCGGCCGGTCAGATCCTCACCCTGGGCCGCTGGACCTCGCCGTGAGCCGCCCTGCGATCGCGTCGACCAGCCGGTCGGCGGCGCCCGCACCGTGGACGAGGAAGAGCGAGGGCTCCACGAGCTCCAGCTCGAGCACCACCGGCCGGCCGGCATCGTCGGGCACGAGGTCGACCCGGGCGTAGAGCGGAGGATTTCCGGCGGGGATCGCGGCGAGCGCCGCAGCCGCCACCTCCATCTCCTCGGTCGTGGGCGTGGCGGGCCGGATGTCCTCCTCCACGAACAGGCCGCCGACCACGCTCAGACCGGGCACCAGCATCGGCCCCTTGCGCGCAGCGTGGCTGAACGCGCCGGCGACGAAGACGAGCGCCGTCTCGCCGCGCTCGCCCTCCACCCGTGACAGGTAGGGCTGGGCCATCGCCTCACGTCCGGCGGCGTGCAGGCGCGCGACGTGGGCCTCGGCCTCGGCACGCGCGGTCGCCAGGTGCCGGGCCGTGTCGAGGGATCCGGCCGAGACCGTGGGCTTGACCACGATCTCCCCGTTGGCGGGCCAGTCCATCGTCTCCCCCGGCGCGGCGAAGGAGGTCGGCACCACCGGCACGCCGGCCGCGTCGAGGTCGCGCAGATAGCGCTTGTCGGCGCTCCAGCGCAGTAGGTGCGGGGGGTTCTCGAGCGCGGTCGCGCGCGCGACCCGCTCGGACCACGCCAGGAACTCGGCGTGGCGGCGGGTGTAGTCCCAGGGGGATCGCACGACGGCCAGCACGTGGGCGTGCCAGTCGACCCCCGGATCGTCCCAGTCGACGACGGCGTGGGCGATGCCGCGGCGGGTGAGCGCCTCGAGCAGCGGGGGGAGGTCGTCGTCCACCGGCCGCGCCTCGGCGGCCGTGACGAGGGCGACGCTCAGCGCCGGCGCGTCCAGCGGGACTCGGTCCGGGGCACTCCGGCAGTCTGCGCGGCGCCCGGCTCGGCGGCAACCCCGGCGGGTGCGGCGGCCCGCTGGACGACGGCCGGGCCCTCGTCGGGGCCGACCACCGTCACCCGGGGGGCCGGGCCCCGGCGGGCACGCAGGCCGAGGCCCCCGAGGACGACCGCCGAGATGCCCGCGGTGGTCCCGATCCAGAGTCCCCACCGGTGGCTCTCCCCGGCGGGTACGGCGGCGGGCGCGCCCGCGGGCGGACGGGGGGCGACCGCCACCGGGTCGGTGGCCGGGCGGCGCCCGAGGGGGAACGCCGCCAGGAGGCCGGCACGGCCGTCGCCCGCCCAGGAGCCGTCGGCCGTCCCCGGCCGCGGCGCCACGAGGCCGCTCCCGATCAGCAGGCGGGTCGCCTCATCCGGGTCGACCGGGCGGTCGAGCGCCTCGGTGACCGGGGCGACACCCGCCAGCAGGCGGATCCAGGCCGCGTGACCGGCGTCGACCGTGTGGATCGACGCCAGCAGGGCCCGCAGGGCGGGATCGGCCAGGCGGGGGAGATGGTGCAGGTGCACGGCCGCCGCCAGGTCCTCGATCGCGGCGGCATGGCGGATGAAGGCCCGCTCGCCCGCGAGGGCCGCCGAGAGGTCGAACAGCGGGGGGGCGAGCGCGGCGTCGCCGAGGGCCTCGGTCAGGGCGGCGACGTGAGCCCGCTCGACCCCGCCCATCGCCCCGGCCATCCGCGCCACGGTCGGTCCGAGCGCGGGCGCGCGCGCCGCGCGGGTGTAGAGGGCGGCCTGCAGGTGCTCGAGGGCCAGGGCGTGGTTGAGGATGACCTCGTCGCCCCCCTGCTCGCCGGCGGCGGGGGTCGCCAGCGCCAGGGCCGCGGCGCCGGCGCCGAGCGCGCCGACGAAGGCCCGGCGGGTGAGACGCGCCGTCACGGCACGAGGTCCGGGTCGAGCCCGGCCTCGGTGAGGACGGCGGCCACCTCGTCGCGGGTGCGGCCCCGGTCGAAGACGTGGTGGGAGGGCGTGACGCCCACGAGGGCGCGGACCCAGGCCGCGTGGCGCGCATCCACCGAGGCGACCCGCGCGGTCGTCTCGAGCGCCGCCGGGCTCAGCTCGCCCGCGATGCCGTTCAGGGCCCGCACCGTGAGGTCCTCGAGGCGCACCGCCATGTGCGCGAACGCCGCGTCGTCGGCGGCCACCTGCCAGAGGTCGGGACGCGGCGGATCCCCCGCGTCCTCCACCAGCGCCGCGAGGGCGACGACGTGCTCCTCCTCGTGGCGGGCCGCGGCGCGGGCGAAGAAGAGCAGGTCGGGGCGCAGGGCCTCGGCGCGCCCGGCCTGCGAGTAGAGGCGCGCCTGGATGTGCGCGAGGGCGAGGGCCGTGCGGACCCTCCCGGCGTCGCCGCCGGCGGCCGCGGCGCGCCCGCCGGCGAGCGCCGGACCGCCCGCGAGCAGCACGACGCCGCCCACCGCCGCGCGGCCGAGCAGCCGGCCCCGCGTGAGCTCCCTCATGGCTGTCCTCGCAGCGGTCGCCGCATGCCCTTCCCATCGGCAGCGGCGGGGCCCGCTGGACCTCCGCGACACGCGGGGGCGGGCGCCGGTCCCGCGCTGCTAGCGTCGTGCACCGTGTCCCGCATCCGCATCACCGAGTTCACCGACCCCGTCTGCCCGTGGGCCTTCAGCGCGGAGCCCTTCCGCCGCCGTCTCGACTGGCTCTACGGGGACGCGATCGAGTGGCAGGTTCGGGTCGTGGGGCTGAGCGATTCGCCGCAGCACTACCTCGACATGGGCTTCACCCCCGACGTGCAGGCGAGGGCGTTCCGCACGATCGCCCGCGACCACGGAATGCCGATCGACACCGCGGAGCGGCCCCGCATGGAGGCCTCGGTGCCGGCGTGCCGCGCCGTCGTCGCCGCCCGGCTGAACGCGCCCGGCCGCATGCGCCCCCTACTGCGCCGCCTCCGCATCCGGCACTTCCGCGGCGAGCTGATCGACGAGCCGCAGGTCATCGACGCGGCGGCCGCCGACGCGGGCATCGACCCCGCCGAGCTGGCGCGGTGGACGGCCGATCCGGCCACCGAGACGGCCCTCGCAGAGGACATGGCCGCCGCCCGTGCGCCCACGGCGGCCGCACTCGCGCAGGACGAGCGCCTGGCGGGCTGGTCGGGCGGCAGGCGCTACACCTGCCCGTCGTACGAGTTCGAGCGCGTCTCCGACGGCGCCCACCTGTCCGCCCCGGGCTTCCAGCCGTTCCGGGTCTACGACGTGGTGATGGCCAACCTGGCGCCGGATCTCCCGCGCGCCGGCCCGCCCACGGATGCCGCGGAGCTGCTGCGCTGGGCCGGTGAGCCGCTCGCGACGAAGGAGGTCGCCGTCGTGCGCGACATCCCGGTGGAGGAGGCGCGGCAGGAGCTCGGGCGTCTCGCCGACGAGGACCACGTCGGCGCCGACGGCTTCTGGAGCCTGCGCGCCTGAACCCGGCCCCGCCGGCCCGCCGGCGGCCCTCAGCCGATCAGGTCCACCAGGTCGGCGACCGAGTCGACGACCCGCGAGGGCCGGTAGGGGAAGCGATCGATCTGGTCGCGGCCCGTCGATCCGGTGAGCACCAGGATGGTCTCGAGCCCCGCCTCGAGTCCTGAGACGATGTCGGTGTCCATCCGGTCGCCCACCATCGCGGTCGTCTCCGAGTGCGCGTCGATGGCGTTGAGCGCCGAGCGCATCATCAGCGGGTTGGGCTTGCCCACGTAGTAGGGGGCGACGCCCGTCGCCGTGCTGATGAGGGCGGCGACCGCGCCGGTCGCCGGCAGCGGTCCCTGCGGCGTCGGCCCGGTGGTGTCGGGGTTGGTGGCGATGAAGCGGGCCCCATCGGCGATCAGGCGGATGGCCTGGGTGATGCGCTCGAAGCTGTAGGTGCGGGTCTCTCCCAGCACCACGTAGTCGGGGGAGCGCTCGGTCAGCGTGTAGCCGACCTCGTGCAGGGCGGTCGTCAGCCCGGCCTCGCCGATGGTGAACGCGGTGCCCCCGGGCCGCTGGTCGCGCAGGAAGCGCGCCGTGGCGAGCGCGGAGGTCCAGATCGAGTCCTCCGGCACCTCGAGCCCGCTCGCGCGAAGCCGCGCGGCCAGGTCGCGGCGCGTGTAGATCGAGTTGTTCGTCAGCACGAGGAACGGCGTCCCCGTCTCGCGCAGCCGTCCGAGGAACTCGGCGGCTCCGGGGATGGCCTGCTCCTCGTGGACGAGCACCCCGTCCATGTCGGTGAGCCAGCTGCGGATCTCGTCGCGGGGCACGTGCGCACACTAACCTGCGGGCGTGATCGACCTCGTGCTCGACGACCTGCGCGCCGCCGCCGGCATCGGCGTCGCGGGCAACTTCGCCGGGCATCTCGAGCAGGCCGGCGAGGCCGCCGACTTCGCCGGCGTGGTCGCGGCGTCCGCCGAGGCTCCCAAGGGGATCTTCCCGTGGTACCTGCCGGGGGACGAGGGCTTCCTCGGCGTCTTCCCGCTCTCGCACGATCTCCTCTCGCGCCCGGCGGGCGACGTGAACCTGCAGATCGAGCCCGAGGCCGGACTGGTGTGCGCGGTCTCCTATGGCGACGACGGACGCGCGGACTCCCTGGCGCCGGTGGCGCTCGCCGCCTTCAACGACTGCTCCATCCGCCGTCCCGGTGCGGCCAAGATCAGCCACAAGAAGAACTGGGGCCCCGCCTCGAAGGGCATCGCGCGCCGCGTCTTCCCGGTGACCGACCTCGCACCCGGAGGGCCGACCGCCACCCTCCGGCTCGCCTGCCTGCTGCGCCGCGGGGGCCGGGCCCACGAGTACGGCATCGACAGCCCGCTGCGCGGCTACTCGTACTACGGCGCCCGGCTGCTCGAGTGGATCGCCGGGCGGCTGCGCGATCAGGCCGGCGCCGACGACAGCCCGCTCGAGCCCGTCGGCGAGTACCTGGTCGCCGCAGGGCGGCCCCCGACGCTCGTGGTGGGAATCGGCGCGACGCGGTACACGCCGTTCGGCGAGGGCACCTTCCTCGAGCCGGGGGACGAGTCGCTGGTGATCGTCTACGACGCGTCCGCGACCACTCCGGCGGACGTGCGCGAGGCCGTCGCGCGCGGAGGCGAGGACCACCTCCCCCGGGCCTCGGTGCTGCGGCAGGTGGTGCGCGGCACCGCGGAGGGCGCCGGCGCCTGAAGCGCGGCGGGGATCGGGCCGATAGAGGATGGACGGGCCCGCTCCGTGGGACCCGCGACGCCCCGCCCGCCCGCGACCATCGACCCGTTCACATTTTCTTTACGGCTCTGGACTGCCCATTGGTCCAGTGAGGACCCACCCACCCGCGTCTTTCCGGGCTCGTGCGGTCCGTTGCACTATCGACACCCGCTCGAGCGCGACGCTCCGGCGGAGCAATCCCGGCCCTGGAGAGGACCATGAACGAGACGACCGCGGCCCCTGCCCGCGAAGGCACCACCGGAGCCCCCGGCGCCTCGGACGGCGCGCCTGCGGGCACCGCCCCGACCGCGCCGCGCGGCCTGGGCGACCGCCTCCGGCCCGCCGCGGCCCTCGCGCGGAACGTCGTCCCGTACATGCGGGTCGGCGCCATCGCGGCGCGCGCCCACGGCGCCGGCAGGATCGCCTCGATCCGCCGCATGCAGCGCCTGCGCGCCCAGGGCTACCTCTTCGACGAGGCTCTCCGGGACGGGATGCTCGATCCGGCCATCCCCGACTCCGCCCTGCCGGGCTACGCCCCGCGGCATCACGCGCTGATCGCCCAGGCCCGCGTCAACTCGGGCGCGTTCGAGGCGACGACCACCGAGAAGGCGGTCTTCTACCGGCTCTGCCAGGCGCTCGACCTGCCGACGCCCGAGCTCTTCGCCGTGGTGACGCGGAGCGCCGCCGGATGGGGCCGGGGCGACCTCGTGCTCGACGGCCCTCCCGCCTTCGCGCGCCTGCTCGCCGACCTGCCGCGCGATCTCGTCGTGAAGCCCTCGGGTGGCGGCAAGGGCGTCGGGGTCCGGGTGCTGCGCCGTGACGGCGAGGGCTTCACCGATCTCGCCGACGGCCGTCACATCTCCGTCGCCGAGCTCTGGCGCGCGATCACGGAGCACCCCGAGTACGAGGCGCACGTCGTGCAGGAGCGCCTGCGCAACAACGAGGCGCTCACCCGCGCGGTGCCCTCCGAGGCCCTGCACACCATCCGCCTGGTCACGTTCGTGCCCCGCTCCGGGCCGGTGGAGATCAGTCAGAGCGTGATCCGCCTCGGCATCGGTGGCGGAGTCACCGACAACTTCGGCGACGGCAGCGACGGCAACGGCTACGCCGAGATCGATCCGGCCACCGGGCTCATGGGCCCGCTGCGGATGGCCCGCCCGGACGGCTACGGGTTCCTCGAGCACGCCTGCGTCCCCTCGACCGGCACGCCGATCGAGGGCGTCGCCGTCCCCCTGTGGGCCGAGGCATGCGAGCTGGCGTTCGAGGCCGCCCGGCGCTTCCTGCCGACGCGCTCGATCGGCTGGGGCGGCCCCGTGCTCGTCGAGGCCAACCGGTTCTGGACGCCGTTCCCCCAGCCCGACCTCGCGCAGGTCATCGCGCGCATCGATGCGGGCTGAGGGCGCCGTGACCACCACCGACCCCCCCTCGGCGGCGCGCGCCCACGCGCCACGCGCCCTGCCGGTCCGCCGGGCCCCTTCCGAGACCAGCGCGCTCGTCCTCTGCACCGGATACCGGGCGGGGCCCTGGGCCGTGCGCTCGCTGAAGGCCGCCGGATACCGGACGATCGGCGCGCACCAGGAAGGCCGGCTGACCGGGGGGCGATCGCCCGCGTGCCTGCGTCCGCTGCGCTATCCCTCCCCCGCGGGGGACCCCGAGGGGTTCGTCGACGCGCGAGGGCATCGACGTGGTGCTGCCCGCCTCCGAGGACACGGCGCGCGTCCTCGCCGAGCTCCGGCCCGACCTCGGATCGACCGCCCTGGTCGGCCCTGACGCCGCCGCCTACGCCGCGCTCTGCGACAAGGGCCGGCTCGCGGAGACCGCCGCCCTCGCGGGCGTCGATCACCCCGCCACGGTGATCGTCGGTCGCGACGGTCCGAGCGGTCCCTGGCCGGCGCTGCCCGGAGTGGTGAAGCCCCGCATCTCGGGCGAGGACCTCGGAGGCCTGCCGGCCGTCGTGGCGGTGGCGACCGCCGCCGAGCGCGACGACGCGGTGGGGGCGTTCCTGTCGAAGGGCGTCGAGGTGATCGTCCAGGAGGAGCTGCGCGGCCAGCGGTGGGTGGGGCAGTCCGTGCGCGACGCGCACGGGCGGCTCGAGCTCGTCGCGTCGCGCATCGACCGCGACTACCCGCGCGCGGCCGGGGTCGCGTCGGTCATGAGGACGGTCCCCGAGCCCCCGCTCGAGCTCGCCGCCGGGATCGGCCGCCTGCTGGACGTCGCCGACTACCGGGGGCCCTCGACTATCAGCCTGATCGCGACCGGCGACCGCTGGGCGGTGCACGACGTCAACCTCCGCCTCGGCTCGTCGGTCGGCCTCGTCATCCGGAGCGGCCTCGACATGCCGCGCCGCGCCGTCGAGGTCGCCCTCGGCTCCGATCCGGCCCCCCCGGTGAGGTGCCGCCCGACGACCTACGTCAGGGTCGACGGCGAGCTGTCGGCGTCGATCGACGCCCTGCGCGGCCGC
>LNEQ01000229.1 GCA_001464995.1 Actinobacteria bacterium Ga0077541 | reverse complement strand
GCGGGCACCCCATCCGGACCCGCCGCTACCCTGCCCGCGTGGACCTCTGCCCCCTCTGCGCCGGACCGCTGCTGGAGATCAAGGCGAAGGCCGTCTGCGCGTCGTGCGGGCGGATCGTGGAGGGCTGCTGCGAGGGCGCGGCGGCGGCCTGCGGCGTGCCTCAGAGCCCGCCCGTGTCGAGGTCGAACAACTCGGGGTAGGGGTTGATCGCCGGGCCCCCGTCCGGGTGCAGCTCGAAGTGCAGGTGGAAGACGCCCCCGCGCGCGTCGCCGGTGCGCCCGACCGCGCCGAGCACCTGCCCGGCCCTGACGCGCGAGCCCACCGCCAGCCCGGGGGCGATCCGGGCCAGGTGCGCGTAGTAGAAGCGCGTGCCGGCGTCGTCCCTCAGCCACAGCCGGATGCCCCCGAGGCCGGTGTCGGCGCGGCTCATGCTGTCGATCACCCCGCCGGCGACCGCGACCACGGGCGCGCCGCGCGCCGCCAGGATGTCGATGCCCTGGTGGCGCCCCTGGTGCCGGGGGGCGCCGAAGTCGTTCGAGAAGGCGTGCGGGCCGGGGACCGGGAACGCGACCAGGTGACGGGCGCGCGTCGCCGACAGGCGCCGCAGCAGGGCGACGTCGGCCGTCCCGCTCGCGGGTAGGCCCTCGCGCCGCTGGTAGCGCACCAGCGCGCGGCGGGTCTGCGGGCCGAACGCGCCGTCGGAGGACAGGCCGAACCCCTCTCTGCGGAGGGCGAGCTGGAGGCGCCGCACCTGGGGACCCTCGGCGCCGACCGACAGCAGGGCGCCGGCCTGCGGCCGGGCCACCGGGCGCGCGCGCAGCCGTGCGCGCAGGCGGGCGTCGGCCACGCCCGTCGGCCTCAGGCCGTGGCGGCGCTGGGCACGGCGCACGGCCGCGCGCGTCTGCGGTCCGTACCCGCCGTCGGCGCCGGCGCGCACGAGCTGTCGCTGCAGCGTGCAGACCTGGGGCCCGTAGGCCCCGAGGCGGAGGCGCCCGTCGGCGGCCCCGCGCGCCGTCGTCGGCCCGGGCAGGTCGCACACCGACAGTCCGAGCCACCACAGCAGCGGCCGGTCGACCAGGCCGTTGATCCGGAGTCCGAGCCGCCGCTGGAAGCGCGCGACGGCGCTGCGCGTGCCGGCTCCGTAGACGCCGTCCACGGCCACGCGGAAGCCGCGCGAGCGCAACTCGCGCTGCAGTGCCCGCACCGTCGGCCCGCGCGCGCCCAGCCCGAGGACGCCCGCCTCGGCCGTGGCGGGCGGCGGTGCCGCCCGCGCCGTGTCGGGGCCCGCGCCCGTACCCGCCGTCGCGGCGACGAGGGCGACCAGGACGACCGCGACGGCCGTGGCCGCCCATCGTGGGATCCGCGGGAGCATGGACATCCCTCTTCGCCGGTCGGCGCCCCGGCCCTTGCGGGCCGGTTCCATCCGGCCGGTCCGGCTCAGGCGGCGGCGGCCTCGGGCACGGCGACGTGCGACATCGAGAACCGCAGGGCCGACTCCTGGTGGCGCGCGGCGCCCATGCGCTTCGCGGCCCCCTCCAGCGACATCATGTGGGGCTCGGCGCGCTCGAGCTGGTGGCGCACCTGATCGAAGAGCACGGTGAAGCCGTGTGAGCCCGACACGCTCGCCACCTCGATGCGGCCCGCCACGTGCAGGGCCCCGAGCGTGGTCAGGGTGAGCCCGATGTCGTCGGTGCGCGCGGCCAGGGCCGCGAAGTTCTCGTCGAGACGGCGGAGGGCGTCGAGCAGGCCGTCCACCTCGCGCCGAAGGCAGGTGAGCAACTCCCCGAGGCTGTGCGCCCGGCGGGCGGCGACCTCGGGGCCGTGCCCGGATGCCGCGAGCTCGTCGGCGAAGAAGATGGCCATGTCGAGCTGCGCCTTGGCGAGCGAGATGCGGAAGTCGAGATCGTGGAGGAGGCCCATCGCCGGGCGCACGACTCCCGAGAAGGCGTCGGCCGCCGTCGCCATCCCCGACGCGCAGCGGCTCATCTCGCGGGCCACCGCGCCGAGGGTCGCGCCGCCCTCGGTGAGCTTGCTGGCGGCGATCAGGCCGTTGGTCGCGTTCAGGCGCACGTCGTCGGCCAGCACGTGGATGAAGTCGGCCGAGGAGCCGAGCGACGCGTTGGCCGAGGCGTGGACCTCGAGCCCGGCGAAGACGTCGTCGAGGCGCCGGCCGGCGACGCGCAGGTCGGCCGCGATGCCACGGGCGCGCGGGTCGCCTCCTCGCGGGCGCGGATCTCCTGGGGCAGGGCCATCCGGATGAACGACCCGTAGTCGGGGAACCCGGCCTCGGCCAGCATCTCCAGAAGGCGCTCGCAGGAGCGCTCGGCGACCTCGCGGCGGGGGGTGCCCGCCTGCTCCATCCGGATCTCCATCGCCCGCACCTCGGCGTAGACCGGGATGACGGCGGCGCTCAGCAGCTCGGACGTCGGCTTCAGCCGCACCGACAGGAATCCGTCGCCGCAGGGCACCACGCAGGCCATCACCCAGTAGTACGAGCCGTCGGCGGCCATGTTCTTGACGTGTGCGGCGATCGGCTC
>LNEQ01000228.1 GCA_001464995.1 Actinobacteria bacterium Ga0077541 | reverse complement strand
GCCGCCCGGGGCATGTCCGGGTGGCGGATGATGTTGTGCGGGCTTCCGATCAGCTAGTCCTCGGAATGCTTGCTGACGCGCACGAAGACGTCGTTGCCCGCGAGGATGATCCCCTTGCGGTCGGTCATGGAGAAGAAGAGCTCCGAGACGTCGAAGGGGCTCTCGCGGTCGATGGGCGTGATGGCCATTGATTTGCTTATCGACTCGCTCCCGGAACGACATGAGCGTCACGACCCGGCCCCTCCCGCCCGCGCGCCGCGGGAGCGGGAGGGCCTCCCGGGTCAGCCGCCCCCCGGGGTCCAGGACGCCATGGCCATCGACCCCCCGTTGTTCTCGTAGTACTCGACGACCACCTCGTGGGGACCGGCCGTCAGGGCGCGGTACCCGGTGTCGAACGTCGGCCCGTGGTCGGTCCAGTTGTCGATCACGGGGTTGCCGTCGACCCACAGGCGGATCCCGTCGTCGGAGTGGGTCGTGAAGGTCCAGGAGCCCTCCGTGAAGCTCGGGGTCCCGCTCCAGCGCACCGAGAAGTTGTTCACCGGCAGGCCGGGCGCCGGTGCTCCCGTGCCCCAGTCGTAGTCGATCGACGTCTCGCAGCGCACGAGCGCGGGCGTCCCGGAGAGGGTCCGGTTGGCGAAGTACTCGGCCGTGAGCTCGCCCGTCGGACAGGCCTCCGGCCCGGTCGGCTCGGGCATCCACGACGCGCGCGCCTCGGCACCGCCGCCCTTCTCGTAGTACTCGACCACCACCGTGTGCACGCCGGCCGCGAGCGTGCGCGTGCCGATGTCGGTGGTCGGGCCGTGGTCGGTCCAGTTGTCGATCACCGGGGTGCCGTCCACCAGCAGGCGGATGCCGTCGTCCGAGGTCGTCGTGAAGCGCCAGGCGCCCGCGGCGAAGGTGGGCGCGGCGGTCCAGCGCACCGAGAAGTCGTCCGCCGGCAACCCGGGCGCGGGGGAGCCGTCGCCCCAGTCGTAGTCGATCTCCTCCTCGCACCGGGTGAGCACCGGAGCGCCCTCCAGCTCCCGGTTGTCGAAGTACTCGGCCGCGTACTCGCCGGCCGCGCAGCCCGATCCGGGCGCGGTGAGCTCCCAGCTCGCGCGCGCCTCGGCTCCGTAGTTCTTCTCGTAGTACTCGACGACGACGGTGTGCGTGCCCGGCGTGAGCGTCGCGGTGCCGACGTCGGTCGTCGGGCCGTGGTCGGTCCAGTTGTCGCGGACCCGGATCCCGTCGTCGGAGCGGGTCGTGAAGGTCCAGACCCCTCCCGCGAAGCTGCGGGTGGTGGTCCAGCGCACCGAGAAGTCGTTCGGCGGGATGCCGGGGCCGGGGGCGCCGCCGCCCCAGTCGTTGTCGATCTCCGTCTCACAGCGCACCAGCGCCGGCGTGCCCGCCAGCGTCCGGTTGGCGAAGTACTCGGCGCGGATCTCGCCGGGGGCGCAGGTCTCGGGGCCGGTGGTCACCTCGGTCCAGACCGCGCGGGCCTCGGCGCCGCTCGACCACCACCGAGTGGGCGCCCGCGGTGAGGGTGCGGGTGCCGACGTCGGTGGTCGGTCCGTGGTCGGTCCAGTTGTCGATCACCGGCGTGCCGTCCACCAGCAGGCGGATGCCGTCGTCGGAGACCGTGGTGAACCGCCACTCGCCCGCGGTGAACGCCGGGGTGCCGCTCCAGCGCACCGAGAAGCCGTCCGCCGGCAGCCCGGGCGCCGGGACGCCGTCACCCCAGTCGTAGTCGATGGCCGCCTCGCAGCGCGTGAGCACCGGTGCGCCCTCCAGGTCCCGGTTGTCGAAGTACTCCGCCGTCATCTCCCCCGGCGCGCACACCGAGGCGGACGGGGCGAAGACGGCCGTGAGGCTGGCCGATCCGCTGAGGGGAGCGACGATGTCGTGGGTGCGCGCCCCTCCGTCGGACCACGACTGGAAGACGTGGGGGGTGGTGGTGCCGAACAGCTGCGGCGTCGGCGTGCTCACCGTATTGCGCGAACCGGCGATCACCGCGGCGGTGTGCGGGGCGGTGTGGGCGTTCGGGCCGAGGCTGACGCTGCCGCCCTGGGGATCGGTGTTGAGGGTGAGGCCGACGGTCTTGGGGTCGAGGCGCAGGGTGGCCGTGTCGGACGCGCCGTTGCCGTCGGTCGCCGTCAGGGTGAGCACGATCCACGAGGGGTACTCGTGGTCGGGCGCGGGGAAGTCGCCTGAGGCGACGTCGTCGAAGGTCTGCAGCGGGTGGACGTGGCACGAGCCGGGGTCGGTGGTGCCGCAGTGGTGGAGGTCGACCTGCCACGACAGCTGCGAGGCAGGCAGGTCGCCGCTCTCGGGGTCCGTGGCCGAGCCGGAGAAGGTGATCGTGTCGCCCACCGCCCAGGCCGCCGAGGTCGCAGAGGGCGGGTCGATCGTCGCGACCGGCGGCGCGTTGCCGGCGTTCACGGTCAGGGGGGCGCTGGTCGACTGCAGCCCGCCCGAGTCGGTCACCCGCAGGCGCACCTGATAGGTGCCGGGCGAGGTGTAGGTGTAGAGGGGAGTCTCCTCGGTGGAGTCGTCGAAGGCGCCGTCGCCGTCGAGGTCCCAGGCGTAGGAGAGGACGTCTCCGGGGTCGGGGTCGGTCGACTCGGAGGCGTCGAACGCCGCCTGCAGGGGGAGCCCGCCCGAGAGCGTCCCGAGCGCCACGGCGACGGCCGTGGGCGCCTGGTTGGACCCGCTGTAGGAGATGCGCCGCACGGTGCCGGCGAAGTCGGTGTAGTAGAGCGCCCCGTCAGGGCCCATGGTCAGGTCGATGGGCTGGCGGGCGCCCTGCGCGAAGGCGAGGACGCTGGAGGGGTCCGGCACCCCGCCGGCTCCGGCGCTGATCGCCCAGATGCAGTTGCGCGAGTAGTCGGCGAAGAAGAGGGCGCCGCCGTAGGCCGCGGGCCATGAGGCGTTGGTGGAGAAGGCCAGGCCGGTCACCGAGGAGCTCCCCGTGGAGCAGTTCTCGTGCAGGTACTCGAAGAAGGGCCCGGTGGCCGCGCCGGTGTCGGCGTAGAGGTCCTCGCAGATCGCGAGGTCGGCGGGGTCGTAGCCCGACTGGCGCTCACCGCCCTCGTAACAGGGCCAGCCGAAGTTCTTCACGGACGCCGTCGGACCCGCGATGCGGTTGATCTCCTCACGCCCGGTCCAGCCGACATCGCCGGCCCAGAGCTCGTCGGTGCCCGGCCGGAAGGCGATGCGGAAGGGGTTGCGGAGGCCGTAGGCCACGATGCGGCGGGCGTTCGGGTCGGCGGCGCCGGCCAGCGGGTTGCCCGGCATCGCGGCGCCGGTGTCCGGGTTGATGCGGATGACGGTACCGTCGAGGGTCACGGGGTCGCCCGGCGTGCGCAGGTCCTGCGAGCGCAGGGCGCCGCCCTCGGCGTCCGGCGGGGTCTGCGTGCCGCCCACGCCCGAGGGCGGGTCGCCGCACGGGTTGGCCGGGGTGCCCTCCTGGCCGTAGTCGACGAAGAGGAAGCTCGCGCCGTCGCCGCCGCTGGCGTAGAGCGCGCCGTCGGGCCCGAAGGCGAGGCCGCCGACGGTGTGGCTGGGGTACTGGGCGCACCAGTCGTTGATGAGCACGTCCTCGGCGCCGGTCATCACATCGCCCGCGGCCGTCAGCTTCGACAGGCGCCCACTGACCACGCAGCCCTCCTCCGTGGCCCCGGGGGGGTTCGTGCACCCGTCGCCCCAGGTGGGCGCGGTGCCCCCGATCGGCGCGTCGTAGGTGTAGAGGACGTAGACGTACGGGCGCGACGAGGAGAACTGCGGGTCGAGCGCGAGGCCGAGCATGCCGCGGTCCCAGAAGTCGTGCACCTTCGACCTCAGATCGGCGAACACCGTGGGGGTGGCGTCGCCGATGCCGTCGTAGACCTTGATGAGGCCCGACTTCTCGGCCACGAAGACCCGGCCGTCGGGTGCGAACCGGGTGACGGTGGGGAAGTTCAGCCCCTCGATGACCGTCGTCTCCTGGAAGCCTGGGGGCAACTGGGTGGCGGCCCGCGCGCTGGTGACGGCGCCGAGCAGCAACGCCATCGCGATCGCCAGGGCGACGGCCGCGACGCGGCCCATCCCGGCCGGGCGGCGGGTGCGGGCGGGATGGCCGGTGGCGGTCATCGGGAGTCCTCCTGAGGGGGTCACGGCGCGTTCAGGTCGGCGGCGCCCGGCGGCCGTGGGGCCGTGCAGGGGCCGAATCGGTCGGTGGTGAGCATCAGGCGGCCGAGGGCGATCCAGGCGGCGCCGTAGTAGGTCGGGTGACGGTCGCCGAGGGCCTCGGCGCGTGCGAGCAGTGCGTCCCGCTCGCCGGTCTCGCCCGCCGCGGCGGCCGCCGCGGCGGCGGCCACGAGGCCCAGGGGGTTGACGTCGGACGTGGTGGGCTCGCCGCCGAGGGTGTAGTCGAGCGCGACGTCGCCGGCGCGCGTCACCTCGCGCAGGAAGGGCCAGGCGCGGGCCGCGAGGGCCCGATCGGCCTCGCTGCACGACTCGGCGTAGCGGATCGTCACCCGCGCCGCGTCGAGCCCCCAGCTCGGTTCCTCGCCGGGGCCGGGCTCCGGAACCGGGGTGCCGTCCGCTGCGAGCGACGCCCAGTTGGGAGCCAGGCCGCGGCCGCCGGCCGTCAGCGCGTCCACGATGGTGGCCGATGTCGCGGCGACGCCGTCCCACCGCACCTCGCGCGAGGCCGGGGCCAGATCGCCGTAGGCCCGCGGCGAGAAGTAGCTCGGGTTGATGCGCAGGGCGTCGCCGCGCGCCCACGGGCCGGCCACCAGCACGGGACCGCCCGGCGAGGCGACGGTCTCCTCGCGCAGGATCGCGCCGGCGATGCGGGCTCCCTCGGCGCGGAGGGCCGGTGCACCGAAGCGGGCGGCCGCGAGCACGAGCGCGCGGGCGATGTCGAGGTCCGCGTCCGATGCGGGCTCGGGGTCCCGGACCGCCCCGTCCGCCCAGTGCCATGCGAACAGGCCGTCCGGCCGCTGGATGTTCTGCCGGGCCCAGCCCCAGGCCAGGTCGAAGCGCTCGCGGTCGCCGATCGCGACGGCGATCAGCATCGCGTAGGCCTGCCCCTCGCTGACGGTGTCGCCGCCCTGGTCGTGGCGCACGACGCGGCCGTCCTCGGCGAGGTAGGCGTCGAGGAAGCGCACGCCGGCGGCGTCGGCGGGACCATCGCTGCCCGCCGCGCCGGGCAGCGAGACGAGCATCGCGCCGACGGCCACGGGCAGGAGCAGCAGCAGGAGCACGGCGAGCGCGCGGGCGCGGGCGCGGGTCATGCCTCGGCCGCCGCGGTCGTGAGGGACGGGGCCGGCGCACGTCCGGTCCGCGCGGGGCGCAGGGCGGCCCATACCCCGACCAGCAGCACGGTGACATGGAGCGCCGCGAAGGCGGCGTTGTTGAGCATGCCCGGCTGCTGGTCGAAGGCGACGCGCACGATGGCCGTGCCCGCCAGCACGGCCATCACCGCGAGCGCCGGCGCCACGATGCGCGGCTGCGGGCGATGGCTGCCCTGCTTCGGCGTCACCACGAACCGGGCCGGCCGGCGGAGCAGTGCCCGGATCGACGCCTGGATGTGGATCCAGAAGCTGGCCGCCGCGAGCGCGAAGGCGGCGAAGGTGTAGACGCCGCCGCCCGCGAGGGCCACCGTGAGCAGGGCCGCCCCGAAGTAGGGGGCGAAGTGCAGCAGGAACTGGTCGGCCGAGACGCCGCCGAGCGGCTGGGCGCCGGTCAGCATCCGCACCACCGGCAGCGCCATGTAGACGGCGATCGACCAACCTGTGAGGAAGTAGAGCGACGACAGCAGGTACTGCGCGCGCAGGCGCACCGGCAGCCGGGCCCGGAGGGCCGCGCCGATCCCCGACAGGCATCCCCGCGCCCAGCGCTGCTGCTGGCTGACGTACGAGGCCATGTCCTCGGGCCCGAGACCGCGCGCGAGCACCTCGGGGACGTAGACGCTGCGCCAGCCCCGGGAATGGAGGTCGATCGACAGCTCGAAGTCCTCGGTGACGGTGTCCTCGGGGAAGCCGCCCGACTCCTCGAGGGCGCTGCGCCGGAAGACGACGTTGGTGCCGCAGCAGAAGATGCCGCCGGCGCCGTGCTTGCCCATCGCGATCGCCCCGAAGAAGAGGGCCTGCTGGGACCAGGAGGCGGCCGCCACCCCGCCGCGCCCGGCGTTGGCGTAGTACTGCGGGGTCTGCACGAACGCCACCTCGGGGTCGTCGAGGTGGCCGAGGGTGCGCTCGAGGAACGCCGGGTCGGGCACGTGGTCGCAGTCGAAGATCGCGACGAACGGGGCCGACGTCCGCCCGAGGGCGTGGTTGATGTTCCCGGCCTTGGCGCCGGTCCGCTCGCGGCGCCGCAGGTAGCGGACGCCGTGCTGGGCCGCGAGCGTCCGCATCTCGGCGCGGTGGCCGTCGTCGAGGAGCGTCACGATCGCGCGGGCGCCGGTGATCCCGGTCGCCGCGACGACGGTCGCCTCCACCACCTCGATCGGCTCGTTGTAGACGGGGATGAACACGTCCACGTCCACGGGCTCGCGCGGCGCCGGCCGGTGCGCGGGAGCCCGGGCGCTCGCGCAGGTCCACCAGAAGCCGACGGCCTGGGCCAGGTTGAAGACCTCGGCCGTGATCAGGATCGCGTAGAGGAACCCGTTGCCGATGCGGCCCGGCTGCAGCAGCCAGCCGAAGTACCAGACCGCCAGGGGCACGTTCAGCAGCAACAGCAGCCGGGCGCGGCGCGCCGTGCGGGCGGCCTCGTCGGCCGGACGCCACGTCACGGGCGCGTGGCGCGCGTCGGAGGCGGAGCCGGGCGGGACGGGGATCCTCATCGGTACTCCCATGTGTGGACCTGCGCGCCGCCACCGGTGCGCACCAGGCTGCGCTCCCGGACGAGGTCCTCGCGGGCCTCCTGAACGCGCGCCGCCGTGTCGAGCCGCTGGGCACGCGGGCCGATGTCGGCGAAGACGAGGAAGACCGCGCCGCGGCCGTCCGCCGCGGGCAGGTCCGCCGATCGCAGGGGCTCCGCGGGCACGCGTGGCGCGTAGTAGGCCACCACGTCCTCCATCCAGGCGGGCTGGTAGACGAGCACGTCGCCGGGCACCGCCGTGCGGGACACCTCCCGGAGGGGTCCGGCGAAGTCGAAGATGCGGGGGTTGTCGCGGTTCAGCTGCTGGTCGCCGAGGCCCACGAGCATCGTCACGGCGAGCACCGCGGCCGCCGAGGCCGTGACCACCCGGCGGCCGTCGCCGAGCCGATCGACGGCGCGCGCGGCCAGCAGCACCAGCAGCGGCACCACGCCGATCATGTAGCGGATCTCGAAGAGGCTGGGCTGGATCAGGCCCACCAGGAACAGCAGCCCCGCCGTGCCGGCGACGACGACGACGGGCACCGCGCTGTCGCGCAGGCCTCCCCGCCCCAGCATCGCGAGCACGAACAGGATGGCGAGCGGCCACAGCGCCCCCACGCCGAGCATCACCGCGTCGGAGTGGTAACCCCAGAGCGCCCAGGCGAAGTTGGTGATCAGGCTGTAGATCGACGGCGCGGTCTCGGAGTCGGACACGCCCGCGCCGGCCTGCGCCGGCGCGGCGCGCAGCTGGGCGGCACCCTCCTCGACCGCGATCTCGTTGGCGCGGAACTGGTCGGCGGCGTACGGCGCGAGCGGCACGAGGGCCGCCACCACGATGACGGCGGCGATCGCCATCCCACGCGCCTGGCGGGCCGTGCGCGTGCGATCGCGGCGGCCGGCGGCCAGGCCGGCGACCGCCACCAGGGCGAGGACGGCGATCTGGATCAGCGCCAGGTAGTGGGTCCACGCCGTGAGGGCGCACGAGACGCCCAGGAGCGCCCAGTAGCGCGTGTCGCCCGTGCGCAACGCGCGCACCAGCGCCCAGACGTTGACCAGCGACAGGAGCGTGAGGATCCCGTACATCCGGGCCTCCTGCGAGTACCAGACCAGCAGCGGCGAGACCGCTCCGAGGCCCGCTGCGATGAGGGCCGTCCGCCGGCCGTAGAGCTCCCGCCCGAGCACGAAGAGCATCGGCACGAGCAGGGCGCCGGCGATCAGCGACGGGATCCTCACGGCGAGCTCGCCGTCCCCGATGACGCGGACGGTGCCCCAGAGCACGACGTGGTGCAGGGGCGGATGGACGTCGGTCGCCCGGATCTCATCGAGCATCGCCCCGAGGCCCATGTTCGCCTGGGCGACCGAGATCGCCTCATCCACCCAGAGGCCGCGGACGATGAAGAGCCGCACGGCGACGCCGACCAGCGTGATGCCCGCGACGACGGCCGCGGTGGTCCGCAGCATCGCCCGCAGAGCGGCCGCGTCCGGCAGGCGGGGCGGGGCGAGGGCCTGGGCGCCGAGCGTCACGGTCAGGAGGGCGACCGACACGAGCGTCGCGGCGACGAAGCCGGAGGCCGTGTCGCCGAGCCACGCGAGCAGCGACAGCTGCACGACGACCGCGAGGCCCACGAGCCGCAGCACGGTCGCGCCTCCGCCCGTGGCCGACAGGTGGGCGACCAGCACGCGCACCACCCCCAGCAGGGCCATGGCCATCATGTAGGGGGCGGCGAGGGGCGCCGCGGACGCGTAGCGCTCACCCAGCACCACGTCGATCAGGAGGCCGGGAGCCGCGAGCGTCACGAGAACCGCCGTCGCGCCGATGCCGATCGCCGCCCCGACGGCGATCGGGGTCGCCGCGCGGTCGCCCCTCGCCGCGCTGGGCAGGAGCACGAGCGGAATCGTCGCGGTGGCGTAGGCGGCGATGCCCCCGAGGGTGGCGGCGGCGGCGAAGCGCGCGGCCTCCTCCGCGTCGAGGAGGCCGTTGGCCACCGCCACCGCCTGGGTCTGCACCGCGGCGAGCAGGACGAAGGAGGCGAGCATCGATCCCGGCCAGCGCGTCGGCGCGGCGCCCGCGGCGCTCCGGGGCACGACGTCGAAGGGCCGCGAGACGGCGAGGGCCACCAGAGCCCCCATCAGGATCCCCACGGCGGCGCCCACCGGCCCCTCCTGGACGGCGAGCGCGACGCCGAAGCTGAGGCGCACGGCGGGCTCGCTGACGAGGCTCACCACGAGGCTGCGGTGGCGCCGGCGCCCGTAGAGCCCGCCGCGGGCGAGCGCCAGCAGGGCCGCGACCGGGCAGACCGCGGCGAAGATCAGCACGAGCTCCACAGGCAGCCCGAGGGCCGAGGACAGCGGCAGGGCCGCCACGGCGACGACCGCCCCGAGCGCCAGGCCGCCGAGCCCGACGCGCACCCGGGCCGCGACCGCGAGCTCGGGCACGAGGGCGCTTCCCGAGCTGATGCTCTCGGCGAAGAGCTGCACCAGGAGGAACAGCGCCAGGAAGGAGGCCAGCAGCGCGAACTCGGACGGCGCCAGGATGCGCGCCGCGATGACGAGGAAGGCGAGATTCCCGATGCCGGCCGCCATCTGGCCACTCGCGACCATCAGCTGGTCGCCGGCCTGGGCGCGTGCGGAACGCGGTAGGAACCCGACCAGCCGCCCGACGGCGGCGGCGGCTACCGAGCCCATGCCACCGGCGCGAGCTCGAGGTCGGACGCGCGGTCGGCCTCATCCGACCTCCCGCCGTTCAGCAGCAGTCGCAGCAGCCGGAAGCCCTCGGCCGCCGCCGCCGCCCGTCCCGCCACGGCGGCCTGGGTCGGTGGCGGCGTCGCGGCCTGCCGCACGATCGCGGATGCGATGCGCGCGGGGTCGGTGCCGACCGGGACGGACCGCCACGCCAGGGGGTGGCCCAGAGCCGGCATGGACGACCGCCCGCCGAAGGTGACGCAGGGCACCCTGGCTGCGGCGGCGGCGATCGCCGCGTGATACGGCATCGCCACCGCGGCGCGCGCACCGGCGATCGCGTCGCGCACACCCTCGAGCCCGTGCTCGGCGGGCACCATCACCGCGCGCCACCCGAGCCGCTCGGCGATCCGCCGGCAGAGGTCGCGGTCGGCGGCGCCGGCCGGCCCGGTGCGCCAGGGCATCAGCCGCACCTCCAGGCCGCTCGCCATCACCGAGTCGAAGGCCGCGGCCAGTGGCGCGGCGGCACCCGGAGACGACGGCGATCACCGCGTCATCGGGCACCGGCTCGGCGACCGCGCCCCCGGCGAAGCCGGACCAGGCCGGGTCGGCCCCCACGCGGAAGGGCGCCGTCGCCCCGGTCGCCGCCAGCGCGCGCGCCGTGGCGTGGTCGCGCAGGATCAGCAGGTCGACCTGCCGCACCAGCTGGCGCGCGAGCGCCGGCGCGAGCCGTCCCGGCAGCGGGCCTCCGCCCACTCCCAGCAGTGCGACCGGGTTGCCGCGCGCGGCGACGGTGAGGGCCATCGCGGTCGCGCGGGAGAGCCGCCGGGCGCCGGTGGAGCCCGGACGGGCGGCGAACACCGGCGTCCCCGCGATGAGGAGGGCGCCCGTGCGCGTCGCCACCCGCGCGACTTCGGTCCGGTCGGCGCGGTCGACCGACGGCACCCCGTGGCGGGCGCTGGTGACGAGGGGGTCGTTGCTCGCAACCGTCAGGGCGAAGCCGGGCAGGGCGTCGCGGCAGGCCCGGATCACGGCGTCGTGGCCGGGGTCGGCGGCGTCGAAGTCGCCGGCCAGGAGGATCGGGTGCCCCTCCATGCTCAAGCTCCCACCGCAGCCAGGTCATCGGTGGCGAGCTCCGGACCCCGTCTGCGGGGGGTCGGGGAGCGTCGGCGCGGTCGCCGCCGGGCGGGGCACCGGCAGCACGCGATGGTGCAGCCACAGCCGCAGCGACGAGACGGCCATCCGGCGCGCGTCGGCGACGGCATCCACCCGGGAACCGGCCTGATCGATCCAGACCGTGGGCACCTCGGCGATGCGGTACCCGAGCGCACGGGCGACGAGCAGCAGGTCGACGTCGAACAGGAAGTCGCGCGAGGACATCAGCGGCACGGCGCGCTCGACGACCTCCCTGCGCAGCACCTTCGCGCCGCACTGGGTGTCGCGCACGTCGAGCCCGAACAGCCGGCGCGTGAAGGCGGCGAACCCCGCGCTGGTCACCCGGCGCGCCACGGGCCGCCGCACCGGCAGCACCGCCGCGGGATGTCGGCGCGAGGCGATGGCCACATCGACGTGTCGCGCGACCTCGGCCAGGCGCAGGAACTCCTGCGGCGGGGTCGCGCAGTCGGCGTCGACGAAGCCGATCAGGTCGCCCGAGCAGCGGCGGAACGCCTCCATGAGGACCCCGCCCTTCCCCAGCTTCGGGAACTCGATGAGACGCACGCGGGGATCGGCGACGGCGTGGGCGCGGACGATCGCGGCCGTGGCGTCGCTGCAGCCGTCGAGCGCCACGAGGAAGGACACCGAGGGATCGGGGCAGCCCGCCCGGTAGGCCTCGAGGGTGGCGCCGATGCGGCGCTCCTCGTTGTAGGCCGGGATCACGACGTCCAGCGTCATGTCACCCTCCGTCCGGAGGCGGCGGAGGGGCGGACGGGAGGGCCGTTCGGACCTTCGTGTGCGGATTGCCACGGACTCTGTGGCAGACTGATCGTCTGTCCATCGGCGTCTGTCTCCTCGGTTATCGCGACCTGGATGCGTGTGTCGGTGGGCAGTGCGGCCGGGCTATTCGCGTAGCCCGGCCGCCCTCGTCTACGGGGTCGTCACGGCGCCCGGCGCCCTCCCCCCGTCGCTGGACCGGCCGGCGGGCGCCGGTGGACCGGCACGTTCCCTGCGCTGATGGGGTGGGGCCTCGTGGTCATCGTGCGCTCCTGGTGGTGCGTGGGGGACGGTCGTCCCGGGTTGACCCTGGCCTGTGGTTTCCGGCGGATCCGCCCGGCGACGGCGCGACTCTACGAGTGCTGCTTTCCGGGCGTCACCTGGTCGACCGGCGGGGGGTCGCCCCCGAAAGGACCAGGGGACGACACACCCGTGTCACGGGTGTTGGACCCAGGGTGAGGACGGAGGCCGAGAGCCTTGTGCCCAGGGCCCTTCCGGCCCCTTTTCGGAGGACGTCCGGCGATGTGACAGGAGCCGCCCCGGCGCGTCATCACCGGTCTGTCACACCGCTCGCCCGGCGCCCTGGAGGCGCTGCGCGCGGCGGGCCCCGCGGCGGTCTCGTGCCCTCTCATCGACGTCTCCTCGGCGTGGCTCGCGACCTGTGCGCCGGGGTCCGGCGGAGGTGCCCGCACCCGGATCGTTCGCGCGATCCGGGGCGTTCCGCCGGGTCCGGCATGACGGGGCGGCGCCCCGATGGACCCCGCTCCGGTGGCGAGGTTCGCCGACGGCGTGCCGCGCGTCCCTGTGCTGCCGTCCAAAGCGGACGGGGCCCGCCATGTGCAGGAGGACAATCCTCCCCGGCTCGGTAGCGTTTTCTTGACCATGGCCCGGCTTGTGCCGATCGGGTCGGTCGACCACGATCCCCGCTCGTCGCCCCAGCCACGCCGGGCGCCACCCCTCTGCCGATCCGGGCCCCTCCCCCATGGCCGATTTCCTCGTCGAGAACCCCGTGCTGCTGCTCTTCGCCTGCCTGGCGATCGGCAGCATCGCGGGCGCGATCCGCTACCGCGGCTTCATGCTCGGACCGGCGGCGGTGCTCTTCACGGCGCTCGCGCTGTCGGCCTGGGACGAGCGCCTCGAGCTCGCTCCGGTCATCGGCCAGCTCGGGCTCGCGCTCTTCGCCTACTGCATCGGCGTCGCAAGCGGCGCGGCGTTCTTCGGCGCACTGCGCTCGGGCCTCGGCACCATGCTCGCCGTCACCGGCCTGCTGGCCGCGTGCGGGGCCGTCGCCTACGGGGTGGGCCGCGCCCTCGGGCTGAGCCCCGAGCTGATCGCCGGGGTCTTCTCGGGCGCGCTCACCAACACACCGGCCCTCGCCGCCGCCACCGAGCAGGCCGGCGGCTCGCCGACGCCGACGGTCGGCTACTCGCTGACCTACCTCGCCGGCGTGGTGGTGATGATGCTCCTCGCCGCCTGGGCGCTCGGGCGTGGCCGGGCCCAGCGCCGCTACGAGGCCGAGGAGGAGTCGCCGATCGTGAGCGTCACGCTCGAGGTCACCGAGGAGGGCCTGCCCCCGGTGGGGCACTTCTCCCACGACTCCGAGCACCCGGTGCTCTTCTCGCGCCGCAGGCACGGCGACGTCACCGAGGTGCCCGCCGAGGACACGCTGCTCGAGCCGGGCGACCTCGTCGCCGCCATCGGGCGCCAGAGCGACATCGAGGCCGTGACCGACCAGGTGGGCGTCCCGGCGGCCGAGCCGATGACCCTCGACCGGCGGCTGCTCGACATGCGCCGCATCACCATGTCGAGCCGCAAGCTCTCGGGCCTCACGGTCCGCCAGCTGGAGCTGCCGGGCCGCTTCGGCGCGCTCGCCTCGCGGGTGCGCCGCGGCGACGTCGACCTGCTCGCCACCGACGACCTCGTGGTGCAGCAGGGCGACCGTATCCGCGTGATCGCGCCGCGCGAGCGGCTGGCCGACGTCGCGCGCTTCCTCGGCGACTCCGAGCGGGGGCCCGGCGACCTGAACCCGATCGGGCTCTCCCTCGGGCTCTGCCTCGGCCTGCTGCTGGGCGTCATGCCGCTGCCCTCCCCCGCCGGCGGCACCTTCGAGATCGGGCTCGCCGCCGGCCCCCTGCTGGTGGGCCTGGTGCTCGGCCGCATGGCCCGCTCGGGGCCGGTGGTCTGGTCGATCCCCTACACGGCGTCGATCGCCCTCCAGCAGCTCGGCGTGCTGCTGTTCCTGGCGGTGGCGGGCTCGCGGGCCGGCGGCGATCTGGTCGACGCGCTCGCCAGCCCCGAGGGTGTGCGCATCCTCCTCGCCGGGCTCGTGGTCACCGGCGTCGCGGCGGGCGGCCTGCTGGCCCTCGGCAGGCTGCTGAAGCTGGGGGGGCCGCGCATGGCGGGGATCATCGCCGGGGCCCAGACCCAGCCGGCGGTGCTGGCGCTGGCCCAGGAGCGAACCGGCGACCAGCGGGTGGGGCTCGGCTACGCGCTGGTCTATCCGGCGGCCATGATCCTGAAGATCCTCGTCGCCCAGGTGCTCGTGCTCATGTGAGCCCTCGCGTTCGTCCTGGGGCCAAGATCGCGCCGCCGACCATGTCCTGACGGCCCATGCGACCGGCATCCGGCGCTCGGCAGACTCCCCCGGCACGGAGTACGCAGACCCGGACGAGGAGGCGCGATGACGACGGTTTCGCGAGGCCCGCGCGAGCCCATCGGGCCCGACCGCCTGCCCGGCCTGTCGGCCCTCTCGGGCCACTGGGACGAGCTGATCGGACACGACGGCCGTCCCCGTGGCGCGGCGCGCGGGCTGGTGCAGCGCCTGGCGGACATGGGCATCACCGAGCTGCGCGAGCGCCAGGACCGCGCCGAGATCGACATCCTCGCGATGGGGATCACCTTCACCGTCTACAGCGACGGCCGCGGCATCGACCGCGCGTGGCCGTTCGACGTGATCCCGCGCGTCATCGCGGCCGCCGAGTGGCGGCGCGTCCGCGCGGGGCTGGTCCAGCGCCTCGCCGCGCTCAACATGTTCATCGACGACGTCTACAACGAGCGGCGGGTGATCGCCGACGGCGTCTTCCCCGCCGAGCTGCTGGACGAGTCGGTCAACTTCCGACCCGAGTGCGTCGGCGTGCGGCCCCGCTTCGGGGTGTGGGCGCACGTGTGCGGCAGCGATCTCGTGCGCGGCGCCGACGGCGCGATGTACGTCCTCGAGGACAACCTGCGCGTGCCCTCGGGCGTCAGCTACATGCTCGAGAACCGCCTGATGTCGAAGCGGGCCTTCGGCGACCTCTTCGCGCGCCAGAGCGTGCAGCCGGTCGACGACTACCCCGAGCGGCTCGAGCGGATGCTCGAGTCGCTGGCGCCCGAGGGCCGCACCTCGCCGAACGTCGTCGTGCTCACGCCGGGCGTCTACAACTCCGCCTACTTCGAGCACTGCTTCCTCGCCCGCCGCATGGGCGTCCCGCTGGTGGAGGGGCGCGACCTGATGGTGGACGACCACGACCGGGTGTTCATGCGCACGCTCGGCGGACGCGAGCGCGTCGATGTGATCTACCGCCGCGTTGACGACGCCTTCCTCGACCCCGAGGTCTTCCGCCCCGACTCGGTGCTGGGGGTGCCCGGCCTGATGCGCGCCTGGCGGGCGGGGAACGTCGGCATCGCGAACGCCCCCGGCGCCGGGGTGGCCGACGACAAGGTCGTCTACGCCTGGGTGCCCGACCTGATCCGCTACTACCTGGGCGAGGACCCCCTGATCGCGAGCGTGCCCACCTGGCGGTGCATGTACGACGACGAGCGCCGCCACGTGATCGAGAACATCGAGCGGCTCGTGGTGAAGCCGGCCAATGAGAGCGGTGGTTACGGCCTGCTGATCGGCGACCGGGCCACGCGGGCCGAGCTCGACGCCGCCGTCGCGGCGATCGAGGCCGATCCGCGCAACTGGGTGGCCCAGCCGATCCTCTCGCTGTCGACCGTGCCGACGCTGGCAGGCGACGGGATCGCCCCCCGCCATGTCGACCTGCGCCCCTTCATCCTGTCGGGGGAGGATCACTATGTGACCAACGGCGGCCTCACGCGCGTCGCGCTTCGGGAGGGCTCGCTGATCGTCAACAGCTCCCAGGGCGGCGGCAGCAAGGACACCTGGGTGGTCGAGCGGCCGGCGGCGCTGCGGTGACCCTGCTCGCCCGCGTCGGCGAGCACCTCTACTGGGCGGCGCGTCAGCTGGAACGGGCGGAGGGTGTGGCCCGCGTGGTGCGCGAGCACACGCACCTGCTGGCCGACATGCCGGTGTCGGTGCCCCTCACCTGGGAGCCGCTGATGGAGGTGGGCGGCGACCCCGGCCTGTTCCGGGAGTCGTTCCACCGCATGGACGAGGCCTCGGTGATCCGCTTCACCCTCAGCAGCGCCGAGAACCCCGAGAGCATCGCGTCGAGCGTCGAGCACGCGCGCGAGAACCTGCGCTCGTGCCGGGAGGTGGTGCCCACCGAGGCGTGGGTCGTCGCCAACGACCTGCACCTCTACGTCCATGCGCACCGCGGCGCGGGCCTCGACCGGCGCGGGCGGGCGCGCCTGCTGGAGCGGGTGATCGACGACCACCAGCGCTTCCTGGGCATCCTGCTCGGCAACATGAGCCGCGACGCCGCCTTCACGCTGATGCGCCTCGGCCGGCACATCGAGCGCGCGGCGCTCACGACGCGCGTGCTCGACGTCCGCGCGGGTCGTCTGCTCGGCGGGGCGGACGCGGGGCGCTACGACGACGTGCAGTGGATCGGTGTCCTGCGCGCGCTGTCGGCGCTGCACATGTACCACCGGAGCGCCGGCGAGCCGGTCTCGGCGGCCTCGGCGATGCGCTTCCTGCTGCTCGAGCCGAGCTTCCCCCGCTCGGTCGCCTACTGCATGGGCTCGGTGACCGATCTGGTGCAGGAGCTGCCGACGCCCGAGCGGGTGATGCCGGCGTGCGCGCGGGTGCGGGAGATGCTCGACGCCCTGGCGGGCGCCGACGCCTCGGCGCAGGAGCTGCACGAGGCGGCGCACGCGCTCTGCGACGCGCTCGAGGACGTGCAGATCCGCGTCTCGGAGGCCTACTTCCCCCAGGCCACCCGTACGGGCTGAGTCAGCGCCGCAGCACCCGCCCGCCGCCGAGCAGGCGATTGCCGGTCACGACGACCTCCCGGGCGCGGGCCCCCACCTCCACGGCGGCCGGCGCGAACCACGTGCAGTTGCTGCGGCAGAGGCGGTTGGGCGACTGGATGATCGTGTTACCCGAGATGACGACGTCGCGGATCGTCGGATCGTCGGCGACGTTCACGCCCTGACGTCCGTTGTCGCCGATCGTGTTGCCGGCGACGCGGAGGCGCCCCACGCCGGCGCCCACGACGATCCCCGCGTGGTTGCTGCCCGCGAACCGGTTGCCCCGCACCACGACCCCGTCGATGCGGTTGCCGAGCCCGCCCTCGTCGCCCATCGAGAGGATCATGCCCGAGCGCTCCCGCGAGGCGCCCACGCGATTGCCCTGGATGAGGAGGTCGCGGACCACCCGGCGGAAGTCGGTCGTCGCCCGTTGCTGGTCGAAGACGTGGATGCCGTACCCGGTCGCACCCTCGGCGATGTTGTGGAGCACCCCCACGCCCCGGCCGTAGGAGATGTAGAAGCAATGCCCCTGCGTGCCGACGGTGCTGCCGGACACGCGGCAGACGTTGCCGGCGATCAGGTGCCCGTCGCCGTGCGAGTCGACCGCTGAGAAGCCGATCGTCCCCGCGAAGGTGTTGTCGATCAGACGCACCCCGCGGGGCCCCGGCAGGCCCGTGTCGGGGATGCCGGCCGACTTGCCGTCGCGGAACCCGAGCCCCGCCACCGTGACCCCGTCGCGCTCGGCGATCAGCGGACGCGACCCGTTGACGAAGACCGGCTCCTCACCGGGCTGGCGCGTGATGGCGACCGGCGGCCCGCCGGCCCGCAGCCAGACCTCCCCCTCGCGGTAGACGCCGCCGCGCACCAGCACCCGGTCGCCGCGCCGTGCCCGCTCGTCGATGACGTGCTGCAGGGTCGCGCAGGGTCGCGCGAGCGTGCAGGCGGCGCCATCGTCGCCCCCCGGGGCGATCGCGAGCACCCGGCCGGGGCGTGGCGTGAAGCGCGGGCCTGTCGCGGTGCGCCCGGCGACGGTGATCGCGATGCGCCCCGCGCGCACCCGCGGCCCCGGCTGCACGACCACCATGCGGTGCGCGGGGTTGTGGGCGCGAGCGCCCCACAGCACGTAGCCGCCCACCGGCACCCCGCCGATCGTGACGACCGAGGCGCCCCGGGTGTCGCCGAATCCGGTGCCGAAGAGCGTTATCGGCGCACCGAGGCCGCCGGCACCCCCGCGCACGGGGCCCGAGACGACGTCGGTGAAGTGGATGCGGGGCGCAGCCGCCCCCGTGGCCACCGGCCCGGCGATGAGGAGGGCGGCGGCGGCGGTCGCCCACCAGCGTCGCGGACCCGGGATCACCGGACGATCGTCGCTCCGGCGGCCGGCCGTTGTCCAGCGTGAGTGTGCAGCAGCGGATGCAGCCGCGCTCGGACGCCTCGACCGGCACGGTGCGAGGCCTCGCGGTGGGAGACCTCGATCCGCTCGATGCCCGCAGCCCGCGGATCCGGGGCCGACAGGCGGCGCTCGGGGACCGCGTGCAGCGAGGTGCGGCACCCGCGCGGAGGTCGCCGGTCGCGCCGGCTCCCCGGCTCGTGTCAGCATGGGGCGGATGGCACGGAACGTCCTCGGCGGGGAGCTCGAGACCTGCTCGCTCGATCCGCTCACCGGCTACCGGCGCGACGGGTGCTGCGACACGGCCGCGGGCGACACCGGGGTGCACACGGTCTGCGCCGTGATGAGCGACGAGTTCCTCGCCTTCACGAAGGAGATGGGCAACGACCTCTCCACGCCCCGGCCCGAGTGGGGCTTCGCCGGCCTGCGGGCGGGCGACCGCTGGTGCCTGTGCGCACCGCGCTGGCAGGAGGCCCTCGAGGCCGGGCGGGCGCCTGCGGTGGTCCTCGCCGCCACACATGAGCTCACCGTGGAGTGGTGCGACCGCGCGGCGCTGATCGCCCACGCGGTCGACCCGCCCGCTCCCTCCGCCTAGTGGAGCGTCCACCAACGTTGCTGGTGTTCTGGCCGCGAAAATCCCTCGCATAGCTGAGGCTATGCGTTCGACCGAGGACGCAGCATCCGCGATGATTTGCAGCGAGCCAGAACCCGGCGAAGGTTGGTTGACGCTCCACTAGCGTCTCCCCGGGCCGGGAGCCCCCTCCCGGCATCGTCTCACGCGGACCCTGTGAACGCCCCCGCCGCGCTGCCCGTTCCCCGCGACCGGATGCGGTTTTCCGCGTACGACCCCTGCGGCTTAATACAACTTGTCAACTGTTCAGTTGTAGAGTAAGGTCCTCGTCGATGCCGACCGAGGAGGCCGAGATGATCGAGAACGTGATGTCCGTCGCCATGGCGGAGCTGATCGCCGAGCGCTTCCGCCTCCTCGCGGATCCCACGCGGATCCGGATCCTCGACGCGCTGCGGGGCAACCCGCTCACCGTCGGGGCGCTGACCGACGAGATCGGCACCTCGCAGCAGAACATCTCCAAGCACCTCGGCCTCCTCCACCGCGCGGGCATCGTCGCCCGCGAGAAGGACGGGGTGTGCGTGCGCTACCGGATCGCCGACGACAGCGTCTTCGAGCTCTGCGAAGAGGTCTGCGGCGGCATCAACCGGCACCTGGACGGCCTGCAGACGATGATGGACGAGGGGGTTGCACGATGAGCGGGACCCGATGGACGCTCGAGCGGGCGCTGTTCGCGCTCGCGGGCACGATGACGTTGGCCGGCGTGGCCCTGGGGGTGCTGGTGAGCCCCTGGTTCCTGCTGGTGCCCGTCGCCGCCGGCGTGAGCCAGTGGATGTTCGTCCTGCTGGGCGACTGCCCCGCGTCGCTCGTGCTGCGCCGCGTCACGCACCTGCGCGGGTGCGCCCGATGAGCGCGCTCGGACCCATCGGGCGCCTGGGCCGCTGGTCGGCCGTCCACGCCCGCACCGTGTTCCTGCTGTGGGCCGTCGTCGTCGTCGGCCTCGGCATCCTCGCGCCGCGTGTCGAGCACGCCCTCTCGGGCGCGGGATGGGAGGACTCCGGCTCCGAGTCGGTCGCCGCGCGCGAGCTGATCCAGCAGAACTTCGCCGGCAACTCCAGCTCGGCCCTGATGGTGGTGCTGCAGTCCGATGACCTGACGGTCGGCGATCCCGCCTTCGCGGCGACGATCGACCGCACCGAGGCCATCCTCCGCTCCGACGACCGGGTCGCCTCGGTGACCCCGCCGCAGGAGGGCGCGACGATCTCGGCCGACGGACGCACCGCGATCGTCATGGCCGGCTCGGCCGAGGGGCCGATGGAGATGGTGCGCGCGGCCGACGACCTCAAGGGCGAGCTGCGCGACGCCTCCACCGGCGGCGTGAGCGTCAACCTCACCGGCGCCTCGGGCATGTGGTCCGATTTCAACGAGGCCAACCGCGAGGCGATGGTCCGCTCCGAGCTGATCAGCTGGCCCGTCACGCTCGCGATCCTGGTCCTGGCGTTCGGCGCGCTCGTCGCCGCAGGACTGCCGCTGCTGCTCACGATCCTCGGCCTGGCCTCGTCGGCCGGCGCCCTGTTCATCGCCTCGCAGATGTTCGAGGTCTCGATCTGGGCCATGAACTTCGCCCTGATGTTCGCCCTGGCGCTCGGCATCGACTACGCGCTGTTCATCGTCGCGCGCTTCCGCGGATCCCTCTTCGGCTCGGGCCGTCCGGTGCTCGACGCGGTCGGCGAGACGATGGACACCGCGGGAAAGGCGGTCCTCTTCTCGGGGATCACCGTCCTGATCTCGCTGTCGGCCGTGATGCTGGTGCCGAGCCCCGCGTTCCGCTCGATGGCGCTCGGGATCATGATCTCGGTGACCTTCATCCTGGTCGCGACGCTCACGCTGCTCCCGGCCGTGCTCGGGAAGCTCGGGCCGAAGGTCGACAAGTTCGCGCTGCCCTGGGCCCACAGCGGCGAGCACCGCTCGAAGAGGTTCGCCGCGTGGGCGGAGCGCCTCTGGCGGCGGCCGCTGCTGTACGGGGTGCCCGCGCTGGTCGCGCTGGTCGCGCTGTCGATCCCGGTGCTCAACCTGACGACCGGGATGCCCTCGATCAAGGTCGTCCCGGCCGAGGACTCCTCGCGCACCGGCTACGAGCAGGTCACCGCGGCCTTCGGACCCGGCGCCCCTGGAACGCTCCAGCTCGTCGGCCCGGCCGACGGCATGCAGGAGGCGGCGGAGCTGGCCGCGGCCGATCCCGGCATCGCCCGGGCCCTGCCGCCCCAGCCCGGCGAGGGCGGGCTCGCGCTCGTCCAGGCCGTCCCGACGACCGGGCCCTCCGACCCGGCGACCGGAGACACCATCGACCGCCTGCGCGGAACGCTGCCCGGCGACGTGATGGTCGGCGGCGCCGCGGCCGAGAACCACGACCTGGCGGCCGTGCTCGAGACGTACACGCCGATCGTGATCGGCATCGTGCTGGTGCTCGGATTCCTGCTGCTGATCGTCGCCCTGCAGGCGCCGATCGTCGCGGCCATCGGAGTGCTCACGAGCCTCCTGGCCACCGGCGCGGCGTTCGGCGTCGCGACGCTGATCTTCCAGGACGGCCACCTGTCGGGCCTGCTGGGCTTTGAGTCACAGGGCTTTCTCAACGCCTGGGGCCCGGTGTTCTTCTTCGCGATGATCTTCGCCATCTCGATGGACTACACCGTGTTCCTGCTCTCGTCGGCGAAGGAGCACTGGGACCGCTCGCACGACGCCAAGGAGGCCGCGATCGGCGGCATGGCCCACTCGGGCCGCGTCATCCTGGCCGCCGCGGCTGTCATGGTGGCCGTGTTCTTCACCTTCGCCCTCTCGGGCCCGCTGCCGCCCAAGGAGATGGGGGTGATCCTCGGGGTCGCCGTCCTGCTCGACGCGCTGCTGGTCCGCCTGCTGCTCGTCCCGGTCGCGCTGCGGCTCGCCGGGCGCTGGGCCTGGTGGCGGCCGGAGTGGCTGCACCGGGTGCTTCCCGAGGTCCGGTTCGGTCACTGATGGCCACCGGCACGAACACCGACACAGAGGACGGGCGATGAGCACCACGCACGCGATCAGGCGCGCCGACGTCCGGCACGACGCACCCGATGCCTACCGGGCGCTGGCGGCCCTCACCCGGGCCTCCACGCTCGACCACTCGCTGGCCGAGCTGGTGAAGGTGCGCGCGTCCCAGATCAACGGCTGCGCGTACTGCATCGACCAGCACGCCCGCCTGGCGCTCAAGGCCGGCGAGAACCAGCGCCGGCTCGACACGCTGGCGGTCTGGCGGGAGACGTCGTTCTTCGGTGAGCGCGAGCGCGCGGCGCTCGCGCTCACCGAGGCGCTCACCCGGCTCTCGCACGGACCGGTGCCCGAGGAGGCCTACGCCGAGGCGGCCGAGCTCTTCGAGGGGCCGGAGCTCACCGCCCTCGTGGTGGTGATCACGGGCATCAACGCCTGGAACCGGGTGATGATGGCCTCCGGCGAGCAGCCCCCGCCCATCGACGACTGACGACCAGGAGCATCCCCATGACGATCACCGACACCGACTACGCCGATCGCGTCGAGGCGCCGGGCACCTTCGACGAGGTCCTCGGGCGCACCCGGATGGCGCTCGCCGCCGAGGGCTTCGGCGTCCTCACCGAGATCGACGTCCAGGCGACGATGAAGGAGAAGCTCGGCGTCGACCGCGAGCCCTACGTCATCCTCGGCGCCTGCAACCCGCCCCTGGCGCACCGGGCGCTCGAGGCCGAGCTGCAGCTCGGGGCGCTGCTGCCGTGCAACGTGGTGGTGTTCACCCAGGACGGCACGACCCACGTCAGCGCCATCTCGGCCGAGAAGATGCTCGGCATGGTGGGCAACCCCGATCTCGAACCCGTCGCCCGCGAGGCCGGTGAGCGCCTGACGAGGGTGCTCGAGCGCGTCGCGCGCTCCTGACCGGCGCCCCGGAGTCTTGCGGGGCCTAAACGTGCGCTAACAAAAGCACGTTATCTTCATCGCATGTCATTCGACGAAGGGGTCCGCGATGAGATGCCCGGCCTGCGAGGAGACACGGCTGACCATGGCCGATCGCCAGGGGGTGGAGATCGACTACTGCCCCGATTGCCGGGGGGTCTGGCTCGATCGCGGAGAGCTCGACAAGCTGATCGACCGGGCGATGGCCGACGCCGAGCGTGACCGGCCGCGCGCCGCAGCGCACAGCGAGCGCGACGAGCCGCGCGACGTTCGCAGGGAGCGCTACGACGACGATGACGATGACCGGGAGCGGCCCGCCAAGCGCGGGCGTCGCCGCGAGTCGTTCCTCGGCGAGTTCTTCGACTTCGGAGGCTGACTCAAGCAATCAGTAGCGCGTTATTCTTGTCGTGCTATTCGTGACGGTATAGAGTCACCGGGCACACGGAGGGGAGTACCCCCACGCGCGTCGTCGTCATTGCGGCCCCCCGGCCCGGCGACGCGGGGTCCCGGCGACACGGGACCCGGGAGAGACCTCCGGCTGACACTCGAGCCGGAGGTTGTCGATGGTCCCCTGGTGGGCATGGGCCGCGGTCGTGGCCTTCACGCTGGTGCTGCTGGCCCTCGACCTGTTCGTCCTGCACCGGGAGGCCCACGAGGTCTCCCTGCGCGAGGCGGGATGGCTGAGCGCCTTCTACGCGAGCATCGGACTGGCGTTCGGTGGGCTGATCTGGCTCTGGCGCGGACCCGAAGCCGGCGGCGAGTACCTGGCGGGCTATCTCATCGAGAAGAGCCTGTCGGTCGACAACATCTTCGTCTTCGCGCTGATCTTCAGCTACTTCGCCATCCCGGCCAAGTACCAGCACCGGGTGCTCTTCTGGGGGATCATCGGCGCGATCGCGTTCCGCGCGCTCTTCATCGCGCTCGGGGCGGTGCTGCTCAACAACTTCGACTGGATCGTCTACGTCTTCGGGGCGTTCCTGGTCTACACCGGCATCAAGATGGCCCGCGGTCACAGCGTCGAGGTCCACCCCGACCGCAACCCGGTCATCCGCCTGATGCGGCGATTCATCCCGGTCAGCAAGGAGCTGCACGGTCAGCGCTTCCTCGTCCGTGAGGGCGGGCGCTGGATCGCGACGCCGCTGCTCGCCGCCCTCGTGGCGGTCGAGACGATGGACATCGTCTTCGCGATCGACTCGGTGCCGGCGATCTTCGCCATCACCGACGACGTCTTCATCGTCTTCACCGCCAACGTCTTCGCCATCCTCGGCCTGCGGGCGATGTACTTCCTGCTGGCCGGGACGATCCCGCGGTTCGCCTACCTGCAGACCGGCCTCGCCCTGGTGCTGGTCTTCGTCGGCGCCAAGATGTTCCTCACCGACGTCGGCAAGCTGCCGGTCTGGATCTCGCTCGGCGTGATCACGACCATCATCGGCACCGCGATCGTCGCCTCACTGTGGAAGGCGCGCCGGGACGGCGGCGCCGGCACCCCGCCCGCGCCCGCCGCCGGGTGACCGCGCTCAGGAGCGGGGGGCGCCCTCGTCGGCGAGCAGGTCGAGGAGCTCGCCGCTGGAGTGCGCGCCCTCGAGGGGGTGCCGCAGCGGGAGCCCCATGTTCAGCGTGTACCGGTTGCGGCGACCCTCCCGCGCACGCTCGAGGTAGCCGGCCTCCTCCAGCTCGGACACGATCCGCTGTGCGGCCCGCTCGGTGATGCCGACGGCCGCGGCCACCTCGCGCATCCTCGCGGTGGGGTCGCGGCGCAGGCAGACCATCACGTGGGTGTGATTGGTCAGGAAGGTCCAGTCGGCCACCGGGGGAGGGTACTGACAAGGCGGCATCGCGTTCAAGTGATCCTTGACGTCCTTGGTCTTGCGTGGTTCGTTACTCACGCTATGTAAATCGTGAGTCGAGGTACGGACAATGGGCGAGTGGAGCGACTGGTACGCGCGTGAGGATCCGACGACCTGGGTCCTGGCGGAGGTCCTCAAGCGGCGGGCGGCAGAGCACCCTGACCGCGA
>LNEQ01000227.1 GCA_001464995.1 Actinobacteria bacterium Ga0077541 | reverse complement strand
GCCGCGCCTGGGTAGCTGCGGCACGGCGAACCCCGGCTATGAGGTCTCGATCGTCGAGCCCGGCACCGACCGGCCGCTGCCGCCCGGCACGCCCGGCGAGATCGTCGTCGACATGAAGGTCCCGAACATCGTGATGCGCGCCTACTACGGGATGCCGCAGAAGACCGCCGAGGATTTCCGCAACCTCAAGCTGCACACCGGCGACCTCGGGCGCATGGACGAGGACGGGTACGTCTACTTCATGGACCGGGTGAAGGACTACATCCGGCGCCGCGGCGAGAACGTCTCCTCGATGGAGGTGGAGAAGCAGGTCTCCGACCACCCCTCGATCCGCGAGGCGGCGGCGATCGGCGTCAAGGCGGGGGAGGGGGCCTCCTCGGAGGACGAGATCCTCATCGTCTGCGTCGCCGAGGGCCGGGCACCCGACCCGGCCGAGCTGACCCACTGGCTGGCCGAGCGGATCCCCTACTTCATGGTGCCGCGCTACATCCGGTTCGTCGACGCCTTGCCGAAGACCCCCACCGAGCGCGTCCAGAAGACGAAGCTGCGCGACGAGGGCATCACGCCCGGCACCTTCGACCGGGAGGCGGCGGGGATCACGATCAAGCGGTGACCACCGCGCGCCGCGCGGCACCGACCACACGACCGACCGGCCCGTCCGGGGAGGCACCGTGACCGAGTTCCTGAGCGACACCCACCGCGAGGTGCAGGCGCTGGCGCGCGAGTTCGCCCAGCAGGAGATCGCACCCCACGCCGCGGAGTGGAACGCCGGCCATCGCGTCCCGATCGACGTGATCCGCCGAATGGGCGCGCTGGGCCTGCTCGGCGTCATCGTCCCCGAGGACCTCGGCGGCTCGGGCCTCGACGCCACCGCGCTCGCACTCGTCATCGAGGAGATCGCCCGCGCCGACGCGGGCACCTCCACGGCGGTCGCCGTGCAGAACGGCCTGGTGGCCTCGCCGCTGCTGAAGGGCGGAAGCCGGGAGCAGCAGGAGGAGTGGCTCCCGAGGCTCGCCAGCGGCGAGATCTTCGGCGCCTACGCCCTGACCGAGCCGGACGCCGGATCCGACACGGCGGCCCTGCGCACCGCGGCCGCCGCGGTCGACGGCGGCTGGGAGATCCGGGGGGCCAAGCAGTGGATCACCAACGGCGGCTTCGCCGACGTCTACATCGTCTTCGCCCGCACCGGCGGCCCGGGTCCGCGCGGCGTCAGCGCCTTCATCGCCGAGCGCGGGCCGGGCTTCGAGGTCGGCCCCGAGATCCCCAAGATGGGCCTGCACACGTCATCGACCGTCGGCCTCTCCTACGACGGCCTCCACGTCCCGGCCGGCCGCATGCTGGGCCCGGAGAACGAGGGGCTGAAGCTGGCGCTCGCCACGCTGGACGGCGGGCGCATCACGATCGCCGCCCAGGCGTGCGGGATCGCCGGCGCGGCGCTCGACCTCGCCGTCTCGTACGCGCGCGAGCGGTCGGCCTTCGGAGGCCCGATCGCGCGTTTCCAGGGGGTCCAGTTCCCGATCGCCGACGTCGCCGCGAAGCTCGACGCGGCCCGCCTGCTGACCCTGCACGCGGCGGCGCTGCGCGACGGCGGCCACCCCCACGCCGCCGCGGGAGCCAAGGCGAAGCTCTTCGCCAGCGCGGTCGCGGTCGAGGCCTGGGAGGTTACGGTTACTCGGCCGAGTTCCCCGCCGAGCGCTACTACCGGGACGCGAAGATCACCGAGCTCTACGAGGGCACCAGCCAGATCCAGCGCATGGTGATCGCCCGCGACCTGATGGGCTCCGATGCCCGCTGACGGCCCGTCGGAGGTCTGGTCGGAGGGCGGGCGCACCGAGATCGGCATCGTGGGCGCCGGGGTGATGGGCGCCGAGATCGCCCTGATCGCCGCGCAGTCGGGCTTCCGGGTGGTGATCCACGACGTCGACGCCGCCGCGGTCGACCGGGGTCTGGCCCACGCCCGGGCCGTCGGGCGGCGACAGGAGGCCAAGGGTCGCATCACGGCCGACGACCTGACGGCGGCGCTGGCGCGCATCATCCCGGCGAGCGACGACGACGATCTCGCCGGCTGCGCGATCGTCATCGAGGCGGTGACCGAGTCGATGGAGGTGAAGCGCGCCCTCTTCGAGCGCCTCGACGCGGCGCTCCCGCGCAAGGCGCTGATCGCCTCGAACACCTCGGGGCTCTCGATCACCGCGCTCGCCGCGGCCACCGGGCGCCCCGAACGGGTGCTCGGCCTCCACTTCTTCAACCCGCCGACGGTCATGCGACTGGTGGAGGTCGTCCGCGGCGAGCGGACCTCGCCGGAGACGGCTGACGCCGGCATCGCCCTCGCCCGTGCGATGGGCAAGACCCCGGTCGTCGTGGCCGAGTGCCCGGGCTTCCTCGTCAACCGCGTGCTGGTCCGTGCGATGGTCGCCGCCTACCGGCACGCCACCGCGCGCGGGAGCGACCCGGGCGCCGTGGACGCGGCGGTGGTCGAGGCCGGGCCCGCGCCGATGGGCCCGTTCGCGCTCGGCGACCTGATCGGGCTCGACACGCTGGCGAGCATCGCCGGCGACCTCCGCTCGGCCTACGGGGAGCGCTTCTGGGACGGCGGGGCGCTCGCGCCCCACGTCGCCGCGGGCCGGCTGGGGCGCAAGTCGGGGGGAGGCTTCCTCGCCGCGGGCTCCACGCCGGGCGCGGTGGACGACCCCGCGCGCGAAGCGGCCCGCGCCTACTACTCCGAGGCGGTCGACGAGGCGCGGCGCTGCCTGGCCGAGGGTGTGGCCGAACCGGACGACATCGACGTCGCGCTGCGGCTCGGCGCCGGGTGGAGCGAGGGTCCGCTTGCCTGGGAGGGGCACGCCTGAGGCGGCCCTGCTCCGCTTCGGTCTTCCGATTCCGGGCCGCGGACGACTAGAGTGCCGGTGCACCCGCCCGCATCCGGCCCGAGAGTGGCTCACATGGGGACGATCCTCCGCACCAGGCCGATCGCCGCACCCGCTCAGCGGGGGAACCTCGTGCTGTCGGATGAGGCCCTGGCGGCACGTTTGCGCGACGGCGACGAGCGTGCATTCGAGCAGCTCTACGCGCGGCACCACCTACCGCTGCGACGCTACTGCGCGTCCATCCTCCGCCAGCCCGAGGATGCGGAGGAGGCCGTGCAGAGCGCGATGATGAACGCCTACCTCGCCCTGGCGGCCGGGCCCCCCGGCGATCTGGCCGTGCGTCCCTGGCTGTACCGCATCGCGCACAACCAGTGCGTCGACGTGCTTCGACGACGGCCGCAGCCGGCGGCGGCGTTCACCGGTGAGGAGGCGCACGACGCGCCCGGGGTCGCCGAGCGGGCGGAGATCGCCGACGACATCCGGTGGCTACGGCGCGACCTGCTCGCGCTGCCCGAGGATCAGCGCGGCGCGCTGGTGATGCGGGAGATGGCCGGGCTGTCGCACCAGCAGATCGCCACCGCTCTCGACGACACCCCGGCGGGCGTGAAGCAGCTGATCTACCAGGCGCGCCTCGCCCTGCAGTCGATGGCCAGCGGGCGCGATCTCGACTGCGCGACCGTCCGCGACCGAATCGCCACAGGCGACGGGCGGGTGCTGCGCGCGAAGGAGCTGAAGGCGCACCTCCGCGCATGCGCGACCTGCGAGGGCGCGAGCCGGGCGGTTCGCCCGGATCGGTCGCGCCTGGCCGCTCTGCTGCCCGCCGGCCCGGCGGCGCTCCTGGAGCGGGTGTTGTCGGCGCTCCGGGCACTCGGCGGCGGGACGACCGGAGGTGCTGGGGCCGGCGTGCTCGGCGCGGGGGGCGCCGCCGGTCTGTCGACCGGCGCGGGCGTCACTCTGGGCGCGGTGACGGCGGCCGGTCTGATCGCGGCGGCCGCCATCGTTGCGCCGGCATCGTTCCGTGACACGACGCCACCGGCCGCCGAGCGATCCGCGGCCACCCGCGCCGCCTCCGTCGTGCCGACTCGCCCGCCGGCCTCCGCGATCGCGTTCGTCTCCGGATCGACGGTGGCGATGCGACCCGCAGGGGCGCCCGGCCTGGGAGCCGTTCCGCCGGCCGCCACGGCGGCCGCCGACGCGGCGGTCGATCCGGCGGCCACCCCGCGGGCCACCACCCCCCTGCTTCCGGCGCAGGACTCCGCGCCCGGGCCGATCAGCTCCGAGCCGGCCGCCGCGGGAGCGGGCTCCGGCGTGCCCGCGCCGCGACGCCGTCCGGTGGCCCCCGGACCACCTCGGGGGGCTCGGGCGGCGTCTCCCGTCGTCCCCGCCGCGCGTGCGCCCCGCCCGCCCGTGGACCCCGGCTCCCCCGCCGCTCCACGCCGGCCCGCGCCCGGCGCCGGCCCGGTGGGACGAGGCGCGCCGCCGGCTTCCGGCCGGCCCTCCGATCCGCCGGGCCGGCCCGCGGCGTCCGGATCCGCCCCGGCAACACCCGCCGGTTCCGCCCCGGTCGCCGGCCCCGCCCCGCCGCCCGCACCCCCTGGACGACCCGCCCCGCCGGCCGTTCCCGCCGCCCCGGCTGCGGACGTCGCGCGTCCCGCCGCCCCGGCTGCGGACGTCGCGCGTCCCGCCGATCCGCCGGGGGGTCTCGACGGGGGCTCGTCGCCCCCCACGACCGTCCCCCCGGGGTCGCCAGGGCGCTGATCCGCGGGATCGCGCCGACCTTCGGCCGCCGCCTGCGTTGTGGATGGGAGGAGGGCGCCGGTGCATCGCATCGGCGGCGATGGACGTCGGGGGTGGCGGTGGATACGGCGATCGTGGTGTGCGGGCACACCAGTCAACTTGCGGAGGCGGCGCGGCGCGCGCGCGGCCGTCTTGATCCCTGTGACCCGGCCCAGGCGGGGCTCCGGCTGCTGGCGGAGGACGGGGACCCGTGCGACCCTGACGAGGGTCGCCGTGCGCGTGCGCTCATCGCGCATCTCACCGGCTGGCCCGCCCCGGGCCGGCTCGGGCGCGCGGGTTCCGGACCGATGGGTCGCCTCGGGTGGTACGGGGAGCCGTGGGAAGAGGATGTCCGCGCGTGGCTCGCGGCCATGGTGGCCGTACAGGCCGTCGAGGCCGGTCCGGAGTCCGCGCTCGGGCGGGCGCTGGCCGCCGCCGCGGTGGCTCTCTGGGAAGGGCAGCGAGAGGGGCTGTTGTGGCTCGCCGAGGCCGTCCGCGTCAGTGGGCGTCCCTCGCCCATCTGACATCGACCGACGGCACGCGTCCCCCCCCGGGTCGTCTTGTGCTGTGGTACCGCCCGATGGGAGCCTGGGAGCAGACGACCCGATCCGAGGAGGTGCCCGATGGCGGTGCGCGACGCGATGCCGGCGATGGTCGCCGCCTGGGGGAGCCGGTGAGGAATCCGGCGCGGGTCGTGGTCCAGACCTCCACGCTCGTCCGTGTCGTCCGGGAGGCCCGGCGCGAGTACGGCGCCGGGGTGATCGCCACGACCCGGCGGGCCCGCCGGCTGCGCCGGCGCCAGGGCTTCCTCTACGACGAGGCGCTCCGGGCGGGCGCCCTCGACCCCGCCCTCGGCGACCAGGAACTCCGCGGGTTCGTGAGCGATCACGAGAACCACGCCGCCCAGCGCCGCCTCAACGGCGGCGACTCCCCGGCGCTGACACACGACAAGGGCGTCCTCTACCTCTATCTGCGCGCGCTCGGGCTGCCGGCGCCGGAGCTCCTCGGCATCATCCACCGGGTCGGCGACGGGTGGATCCGCCCCGATCTGGTGATCCCCGCCCGGGCCGACTTCGAGGGGGCGCTGGCCGGCCTGCCGAGCGAGATCGTGGTCAAGCCGACGCTCGGTTACGGGGGCGCCGGCGTGCGCGTCCTCACGCGTCGCGACGGGGAGCTGATCGACCCCGTGGGCCGGCGCATCACCCCCGGCGCCCTGTGGGACGCGCTGCGGTCGGACGCCGAGTACGACTGCCACGTCATCCAGGAGAGGATCCGGAACGGCTCGGAGGTGGCGATGAGACGCTCCACACCGCGCGCATCGTGACGCTGATCGACCGGCACGGAGTGGGGCAGGTGCTCTGGGCGACGGTGAAGCTGGGGATCTCGGGATCGGGCGTCGACAACCTCCAGGGCGGAACGACCGGCAACATCAGTTGCGTGGTGGACCCGGAGGACGGGAGGGTGGGGGACGTGCTCGCGCCCCGGGCCAACGGCTACGGGCAGGCGTGGTCGGCCCCTCCGGCCGACGAGCGGGGACTCCCCTACCACGTGCCGTTCTGGCAGGAGGCCTGCTCCCTCGTGTGCACCGGCGCATCGCACTTCCTGCCGCTGCGCACCCTCGGATGGGACATCGCGATCACCCCGGATGGGCCGATGATCATCGAGGCCAACGCGAACTGGGGGATGGAGCCCACGGCGCGCATGGGCGCGATCCTCGCCCGGTTGCGGGCCGCCTGAGCGCGCTCCTTGTGCCGGGGAGCCCCGCGATGGGACGCTCCCCCCACACGACGAGGAGGCGGATATGACAGTGCGCGACGCGATGGCGGCCGATGTGCGGTCGGTGGGCCCGGGTCAGAGCATCGCCCAGGCCGCGCGCCTCATGAGCGAGGGCGGCACCGGGTTCCTGCCGGTGACCGAGGCCGACCGGCCTGTCGGGGTCCTGACCGACCGCGACATCGTCGTGCGCTTCCTGGCGGGCGGCGGCGGCGACGCCTCGGCCACGCCGGTCGCGGAGGTGATGACCTCGCGTGTCGCGACCATCGGGCCGGGCGACGACCTGTCCGCGGCGGCCGAGGCGATGCGCGCTGCGGGGGTGCGCCGGCTGGTCGTGATCGACGCCGGCGTGGTCGTCGGCGTGCTCAGCCATGGCGCCCTGGTGCAGGCGACCGGCGGCGAGGGCGCGGGCCTGCAGGCGACCCTCGGAGTGACGGCGGGCGCCTGAACCGCGCGGGGCGCCGCCGGGCCCCGAGGGGCTCCGGCGGCGCCACGGGGTCACCCGGGGAAGAGTCCCTCGCCGCTCGCGGCGCTCTCGAGGGCCTGCGCCTCGGCCAGGGTGATGTCGCGGTCGGGGACGATGATGTCCGAGCCGACGAACTCGTCGTCGGGGACCGCGTCGCCCACGCGCCGGATCGTGTCGATCAGGCCGCCGAGGGCGGCCTGGAAGGCGCTCTCGTCACCGGCGGCGATGGCCGCCTCGACCGCGTCGTCGGCGGCCTCGACGGTCGCCATGTCGCCGTCGTCGAGGCGGAACTGCCCGTGTCCCAGCACCCGGACGATCACGACGCACCCCCCGAGATCTCGCCCGCCGACGCCGTGCCGGGCCCGATCTGGGCCTTCAGGCGCGCGAGGTCGGCCTCGACGGAGCTCTGCGAGGTGATGGCCGCCAGCTCCCGGTCGACCACGTCACCGCCCACCGACAGGTCGTCGAGCGCGCCCGACTCCAGCAGCTCGTCGATCGCGCCCGCGCGGGCCTGCATCGTCTGCACCTTGTTCCCCACGTCGGCCATGTCCTCGCTGATGCCGCTGAAGGCCTCGCCGATCTTGGTCTGGGCCTCGGCGGCGGTGTACTGGGCCTTGATGGTCTCCTTGCGGACCCGGAACGACTCGATCTTCGCCGTCAGCTTCTGCTCGGCGGACACCAGCTTGTCCTGCTCGGCCTGGAGCTGGTCCTTCTGGGCCAGGATGCTCTCGAGCTGGACCTGGACGCCGGCCTTGCGCTCGAGCGCGGTGCGGGCGAGGTCCTCACGGCCGGCCTGGAGGGCGGCGCCGGCCTGACGCTCGAGGTTGCCGACGCTCGCCTGGAGCTTGTCGGCCTGGAGCTCGAGGCGCTTCTTGCTGGTGGCGACGTCGGCCACGCCGCGGCGCACCTTGGTCAGCAGCTCGGTCTGCTTCTCGAACGAGAGATCGAGCATCTCGTTCGGGTTCTCGGCCGCATCGAGGGCCTTGTTTGCCTTCGCCTGAAAGATCGCCTTCAGGCGACTGAAGAAGGACACGCCATTCCCCCTGGTCGCACGTGTGGGTTCCGCCCGCGACGCTAACGGGTCGCAGTGGCGAAGGGAACCGTGACGGCACGGGCGGCCGCGGCCGGGTCGCGGTTGTGCCGCCCCGGGCCACCTGACAGATTCGCCGCCATGAAAAGACTCCGCGCGCTCACCGCCCTCGTCCTCTCCGCCGCCGCGCTCCTCGCGGTCGCCTCCCCGGCGTTCGCCCTGGTCGACCTCGCCGCCGTCGCGTCGTCGGACGTGGCGGTGGAGCGGGGAGCCGCGGTGTCGGCCGCCCAGCGGGCGCAGCTGGAGGACTCGGCCGCCTCCCTCGCCCAGCGCGGGACCCCCGTCAAGTACGTCGTGCTGCGGACCAAGCCGACCGACGCACAGGCCTACGCGAACTCGCTGCGCGGCACACTCGCCTATCAGGGCGACATCCTCGTGCTGTCGCCGGGCAACCTGCGGATCGCGTCCGGTCTGCGCACCTCCGACGTCCAGGCGGCCTTCGACAGCCAGCGCCCGGCGCTGCGCGAGGACCCCGTCGCCGGGACGATCGCTGTCGCCGAGCTGCTCTCCGACCTGCGCATCCAGGGGTCGGTCACCGAGGATCCGGGCACCGGCGACGATGGGTCGTCCGGGGGTGGCGGTGGTGCGCTGCTGGGCATCCTCCTCCTGGGCGGGGGCGCCGTCGCGGTCGCGGCGGTGATCGCCCGGCGACGGGCGCGGTCGCGGGCCGGAGCGGCGCCCGCCGGGCTCCAGCGCGAGTCGCTCGAGCCGCTCGTCGACGGGCTCGCCGCCCAGATCGGCGACCTGGACGACGACATGCAGATCGACGGGCCGCTCACCACGGCGGCGAGGGAGCACTACGACGTCGCCGTGCTCTCCTACGGCGAGGCGCGCGACATGCTGGAGGCGGAGGCCCAGACCCCGGCGAGCCTCGAGGCCGCCCGCGCGCTGCTCGAGAAGGGCCTGCGCGCGGCCCGCCGGACGCGGGCGGTGCTGGAGGGGCGCTCGCCCGACCAGGCCGATCAGGAGCCGTTGCTCGAGGGCATGTGCTCCTTCGATCCCAAGCACGGCAGGGCGACGACCTCGGTGACGATCTCCACGCCGAACGGCCAGGACGCCGAGCTGCCGGCCTGCGCGAGCTGCGCCGCCGACATGGCGGCCGGCAACCAGCCGCGCTTCCGCGAGGTCGAGGAGCAGGGGCGGATGGTCCCCTACTGGCAGACCCGCGGGATGGGCATGGGCCGCGGCGGGATGGGCGGCGGGGGCCTCGGCCCGGTGCTCGGCGGCGCGCTCGCCGGGATGATCCTCGGCGGGATGTTCGGCGGCGGCGATGCGAGCGCCTCGCAGGGCGGCGACCAGGACTTCGGCGGCGGCAGCGGAGGCGGAGACTGGGGCGGCGGCGGAGGCGGCGACTTCGGCGGGGGCTTCGGCGGCGGCGACTCCGGCGGCGGAGGGGACTTCGGCGGGGGAGGGGGAGGGGACTTCTAGCCCCCCGCCCCTCCGCCCGCCTCAGTTCATGCGGCGGGCAGGCGCGAGCCGCGCGGGACCCGGTTGGCCCGGACCGGAGCCGGGGCCCCGGCCGCCGGGCGCGGGGCCGTGGAGGCGGGCCGCGGCGCGGTGGCCGAGGCGCGCGGGCGCGAGGACCGGTTCGGCGGGCCGCCCTGCCCGCGGCGGCGCTGCGGCGACGACGACCGCTGCGGGGCCAGCTCGTAGCCGGTCTCGCCCCAGGGCTCGTGGAGCCCCAGCTTCAGGGCCATGCGGCCGATCTGCTCCGCGTGCTCGGGCATCACCATGGTGACGGCGCGGCCCGTGCGCCCGGCGCGGGCGGTGCGCCCGACGCGGTGCGTGTAGGCGTCGTGGTCCTCGGGCGGGTCGAAGTTGATGACGAGCCCGATGTCGTCCAGGTCGATGCCGCGCGCGGCGACGTCGGTCGCCACCAGCACGCGGGCATGGCCGCCGGCGAAGCGCCGCAGGGCACGCTCGCGCTGCGACTGGCTCAGGTCGCCGTGCATCGAGGTGGCCGTCAGCCCCTGGCGCTCGAGGCGCTCCGCGAGGCGGCCGGCACCCCGGCGGGTGCGGCAGAACACCAGCACGAGGTCGTCCTCGCCCCGGATCAGCTCGAGCAGCTCGTCGGTGCGGCTGGCCGGGCTGCATGCGAGGAAGTTCTGCGACAGGCGGTCCGACAGCGGCTCGCCGGTGTCGTTGGGGCTCGCCACGGTGTGCAGGCGCTCGGCGTCGCGGGTGAACTGCTCGGCGAGCTGGCCGATCTGGCCGTCGAGCGTCGCCGAGAAGAACATCGTGTGGCGCTCGGCGGGCAGCTGCTGGACGATCGACTTCACCTGCGGCAGGAAGCCCATGTCGAGCATCCGGTCGGCCTCGTCGAGGACGAGGATCCGGACGCCGCGCAGGTCGACGCGGCGCTGGCGGACGAGGTCGATCAAGCGGCCCGGGGTCGCGACGATGATGTCGGCGCGCGAGGCCTTGCGGGCCTGGGCCTCGAGGCCGACTCCGCCGTAGCAGACGGCCATGCGCAGCCGGCGGGCCGCGGCGAG
>LNEQ01000226.1 GCA_001464995.1 Actinobacteria bacterium Ga0077541 | reverse complement strand
GTGATGCCGCGCGCGTCCAGGACGGCGCGCACGCTCTCGCTCACGCCGAGACCGGCGAAGGTGGTGGATGACAATCAGTACTCCTTGCGGCGCGTGGCCGCGGTTCGGACGGGAGACACACTCGACCGTCCAACCGGAGTGACTCGAGGGTTGAGGACGTTCTCCCACGGGCGGCCGGATTGCCGCCCTGCCTCGGCGCGTATCGACGAGGAACTCGGTTGAGTGTAGTGATCGGGGCGCGAAGGTCCACAGGACCGATCCCCGGCCTCCGCCCGCGCCGTTCGGGCACACTCGGCGCAGTGGCCGACGCGACGACACCAGGGGGCCTGGGCGGGCTCCGCCGATTGAACGTCGCCGTGGGCCTCGCCCACCTCGCGCAGGGCGTGGTCATCCTCCTGCTGGCCAACGACTTCGCGACGCCCGTCACCGCGGCGTTCCTCGAGGGCCCTCCGGGCGAGGGCGCGGGCGCGTTCGAGGTGCTCACCGACATCCGCTTCGCCCCCTTCGTGGCCCTGTTCCTCTTCCTCGCCGCGGCCGACCATCTGCTGATGGCCACGCCGCCCGTGAACGGCTGGTACGAGGGCCAGCTGCGCCGCGGCCGCAACCCGGCGCGCTGGATCGAGTACTCGGTCAGCGCGTCGGTGATGGTGGCTCACCGGCATCTCCGACATCGCGGCCCTCGTCGCCATCTTCGGCGCCAACGCCGCGATGATCCTCTTCGGCCTCCTGATGGAGCGCCAGGACCGCGGGGGCGACGTCGACTGGCTGCCCTTCTGGCTGGGGTGCGTCGTCGGCGCCGTGCCGTGGATCGCGATCGCCTGCTACCTGTTCGGTGGCGGCGAGGCGCCCACGTTCGTCTACGCGATCTTCGTGTCGCTGTTCCTGCTGTTCAACGTCTTCGCCGTGAACATGGCGCTGGGGCCCTGGAGGGACGGCGTCTTCAGCGAGACGGCCTACATCCTCACCAGCCTGGTGGCGAAGTCGGCGCTCGCCTGGCAGGTCTTCGGCAGCACGCTGGCCACCTGATCCGCCGGGCCGGGGCGGTGCGCCGTCCGCGCTAGTACCCTGCCGCCGATGGAGAGCGTCTCCGAGAACGACTTCCGCGACACGCTCGCCCGCTGGCCGAGCGGTGTCACCGTGGTCACCGCCCGCGCCGGCGACACGCCGATCGGTATCACGGTCGCGTCGTTCTCCTCGCTCTCCCTCGATCCGCCACTGGTGCTGGTGTGCATCGCCCGCTCGGCGCAGTCGCACGACGGCCTCGTGGGCGCGCCCGGCTTCGCGATCCACGTGCTCGGCGCCTCCCAGGAGGAGATGTCGGCCCTGTTCGCACGCCCCGGCGCCGACAAGTTCGGCGCCTACGGCGACGAGCGCGGCCCGTTCGGGGTGCCGCTGCTGCCCTTCGGCGTCGCCCGTCTGGTGTGCGAGAGGTACGCCGCGCACGACGGTGGCGACCACACCATCCTGGTCGGCCGGGTCGTCTCGGTGGAGCACGCGGGCACCGACCCGCTGCTGTACTGCAACCGCGCCTACGGGCGGCTCAGCCCCTCCGTCTGACCGGGCCGGGCCTCACCGGGCCCACTTGATGGTGCAGCCGACCGGCGCGGTCTCGGCGACCTCGGGCGCGCGGCCCTCCAGCACGGCGTCGAGGGCGGCTCGCAGGTGGTGGGCGGTGATCGCGTCCGGGTCGGTGCTGTCGTCGATCGCGCCGTGGTAGGCGATTCGCCGCTCCGCGTCGAGCACGAACACCTCGGGGGTCCGCTCCGCGCCGTAGGCACGCGGCACCTGCTGGGAGTCGTCGCGGGCGTAGGGGAACGCGTAGCCCTGCTCCGCGGCGCGCTCGGCCATCGCCCCGAACGAGTCGCCGGGGTGGCTGACGGCGTCGTTGGCGCAGATCGCGACCGTCGCCACGCCCCGCGCGGCGTAGTCGCGGGCGATGGCGTCGAACCGCTCCTCCCATGCGCGCACGTAGGGGCAGTGGTTGCACCAGAAGGCGACCACCACGGCGGTGGCGCCGCCCAGGTCGTCGAGGGCCGCCTCGCCGCCGCCGGTGGTGCGGGGTCGCCGATGGCGAGGCTCATGCGTCCTCCAGGGCCGCGCGCAGCGCCGCGACCAGGTCGTCGTGGTGGGGCAGCGGGCCGACGCGCCCGCCGGGGAGCGCGTAGGCGCGGCACGCGTCGTGCTGGAAGTCGTGGGGCGGCGTCACCGCGCCGAAGGGGTCCTTCCCGCCCAGCAGGTAGGTCGGCGAGCCCGTGAAGCACAGCGCCCGGGCCTGCGCGTCGCTGGTGACCTCCACGATGCGCAGGTCCATCCCGACGCGCGCCTGCCGCGCGGCGGAGCGCAGCAGCGCGAGGCCCTCCTCGTGGGACGGGCACCCGCGGCTGAACACGAAGCTCACGGCGAGGCGATCGGTCGCGGCCACGGCGGTATCGTACCGCCGTGGTCCGCCTCCCCACCCCGGAATAGAGACCGCGACCCGTGCCCGTCGACCGCCGGCTCGTGAGCCTGACCTCCGAGGACGGAGAGGTGCACGACGCGCTCTTCGAGATCGACGAGCGGGCGGCCCGCGGGCGTGAGCGCGCGACCGGCCGGCGCACGGCGATCGTCCACATCCACGGGATCATGGGCAACTTCCTCGTGGGGACGCTGCGCTTCTACCCCTCGCCGCTGGCGCGCGCCGGGTTCCCCGTCCTGGTGCTGGAGACGCGGATGGCCAACGTCGGCCAGCTCTTCGGGCAGGCGATCTTCGAGGAGGCCATCCGCGACGTCGAGGCCGCGGTGCGCTGGCTGCGGGCGCACGGCTACGACACGATCATCCTGTCGGGCTACTCGAGCGGCGCCACGCTCGCCACCCGCTACGCGGCCACCCACCACGTCCCGGACCTGCGCGGCCTGGTCTGCCTCGGCAACCCCTGGGGGCTCCCGCAGTCGATGCAGAAGCGCGCCGAGCGCTTCGAGGCGGACCCCGACTACGCCGAGCTGACCGGCATCGTGCGGCGCGCCATCGGTGCCAACCCCGACGCGCCGGAGGACGACCGGCTGTTCGTGGTCGAGCGCAGCCGGGGGGCGACGACCCGGCCCTCCGACAGCGAGGTCTACACCTACCGGACGTGGTGGCACTCCCGGGGGCCGGCGGCGACCGGGGCGATGGCCTTCCGCCAGATCGGTCAGGTCTGGGCGCCGATCCTGCTGGTGCAGGGCACCGGCGACGAGGTGGTCGAGTTCGAGGAGGCCGTCGCCCTCGCCCACGTGGCGCGGACCGCGGGCAACCGCGACGTCACGGTGATCCGCATCAACGACGCGCCCCACAGCTTCGAGGGCCACGAGATCGACACGCTCCACGCCGTCACCTCCTGGCTTCGCGAGCGCGTGTGAGCCCGCGCGTCGTCACCCGCGGGGGCCGCCGCCGCCCGCCGCTGTTCGGCTCGGACGACCGGGATCTGTCGATCGACCTGGTCATGACCCACAGACGGGATGATCTTCACGCCCGCCGCCGAGGGCGACGCGCGCCGCCGCCGGCTCGCGGTGCTCGTGATCCACGGGTCGGTCGGCAACTACCTCACCGGGGTGCCGCGGCGCGTGTCGTTCGGGCTCGCCAACGCCGGCTTCACAGTGCTGTCGGTCAACACCCGGATGGCGAACTACGGCGTCATCTTCGGCGGCGGGCTCATGCACCGGACCCCGCTCGACCTCGACGCCGCGCTCGCGGTCCTGCGCCGCAGGGGCTTCCGGCGCATCGTCCTGCTGGGGTTCAGCATGGGCTCGACGGTCGTCACGCACTACCAGGCGCTCCGGCAGCCTCCCGACGTCGTGGGCGTGTGCACGCTGGCGCACCCGGCCTCGCTGCCGGCGGCGCTGAAGCTGCGCTGGAAGCACTTCGGTGCCGATCCCGGATACGAGGAGGTGTCCGAGCTCGTGCACCACCGGCTGGCCCCCGACTTCGAGGACCCCAAGCGCGACCGGATCTTCATCGTCCGCCGCGCCCGGGGCTTCGGCGAGCGCCCCCTCGACGGGGAGATCTGGACGTACCGCACCTGGTGGCACGCACGGGGCCCGCGCGCGCCGCACGCCGAGTCGCGGCTGCGGATCGGCCACGTCACGGTCCCGCTCGCGATCGTGCAGGCGGGCGAGGACGAGCTGGTGCGCGAGGAGGAGGGCGCCCAGCTCGAGGCGATCGCCCGGCAGGGCGACTGCCCCAGCGTCATGCGCGAGACGATCCCCGACGCCGATCACGTCTTCTCCGGCCTGGACGCCCCGCTGATCGAGGCCGTCGTCAGCTGGCTCGACCAGCGCCTGTGACCGGCCCGGCCCGGGTCTCGGCCACCCTCCACACCGACCCCGGCTGCCCCTGGGCGTACTCGGCGATCCCGGCGCTGCGGGTGATGGAGTGGCGCTACGGCGACGGGCTCGACTGGCGGCTGGTGATGATCGGGCTGGCCGAGGGCGCGGACGTCTATGCGGCGCGCGGGTACACGCCGGCCACGGTCGTCGAGGGGCACCGGGAGTTCCGCGACCGCTTCGGGATGCCCTTCGCCCTGACGCACCCGCCCCGCGTGCCGGGCACCGCGCGCGCATGCCGCGCGGTCGTGGCCGCGCGCCTCGCCGACCCGCGCGCCGGGTGGGCGGCGCTGCGGGCGATCCAGCTGGCCTGGTTCACCTCACCCATGGTGCTCGACGACGACGCCGGCCTGGCCGCGGCCCTCGAGGGCGTGCCCGGGCCGTCATCGCCCGCCTCGACCATCCCGAGACCACCGCCGCGTACGAGGCCGATCGCGCCGAGGCACGCACCGCCGCCGGATCGCCGGCCGAGGCCCAGGGCAAGACGGCGCGCACGGACGGGCCGGTCCGGTTCACCGCGCCCACCCTGGTGCTGGAGTCCGGGGGCCGGCGGCTCGTGGCCGGCGGCTGGCAGTCGGCCGAGGTCTACGACGTCCTGGTGGCGAACCTCGCCCCCGGGCTACCGCGGCGGTCGCCGCCGGATGATCCGGCGCCGTTGCTGGGACGCTTCCCCGCGGGGCTCGTGACGGCCGAGGTGGCGGCGCTCCTCGCGTGCGGCAACGACGCCCCCGACCCGTCGGCCGCCGAGGCCGCCCTGCTGCGCCTGGCCGCGCAGGGGCGCGCGACGCGCACTCCGCTCGGGCAGGACGCCCTCTGGGTCGCCGGCTGAGCGCCGCACCTCATCCCCGGGTCGGACGGGAGGCCCGGCGGGCATGCGCTCGCGCGGCAGAGATCCGTCCTGGGGCCGATGGCGGAGGCGCCGGCCCGGCCCGATAGTCCGTGGGGTGATACCCCTCCGCCGCCCCCCGCCTCCCGCACCGGGGGGCGGCGGCGAGCCCGCGGACGTCCCGGAGTGGCGCCGGGCCGCCGCGCGGATGCGCCGGCTGCAGATGGCCCAGCTCGGCGTGCTGCTGCTGCTGCTGATCGCAGGGGTCATCACCGCGGCCGCGGTGACCGTGGCCCACGCGCTGGCCCTTGCGGTCGCGGCGCTGTTCGGTCTCGGCGGGGTCGCCGTCTGGGTGCTCCTCGACCGCTCCGGTCGCCGCGTCGTGGGCGCGCTGGTGGAGGCGACCGACGAGCAGCGCGCCCTGCGGCGCGTCGCGACCTCGGTGATCCGGGGGGAGGAGCTCGCGGAGACGCTCGCGATCGTGGCCCGGGAGGTCGGCGCGCTGAGCGGGGCGGCCGCCGCGGAGGTGGTGCGCGCGCAGGCCGGCACGGCACCCGTCGCCGGCTGGTCCGCCCCCGGCCGGCGCCCGGTCGGCACCGCCGGCCTCGGCACCATGAGCGCCATGCGCCGGCCGCAGGACGACTCCGCGCGTCCCCGCGTGCGCCTGCTGGCCGGCGCCGACGCGGCGGGCGACCGGGCGCTGGCCGCGTCGGGGCTCGGCGCCGCGGCCGCCGTACCGGTGATCGCCGCGGGCCGGGTGTGGGGGGCGATCGGCCTCGCGTTCGCCGGCACGGACGTCCCGCACGCCACCCTGGACCGGATCGAGCGCTTCGCCGAGCAGGCGGCCGTCGTGGTCGAGCAGACGCACATCCGCACGCTGCTCGCCGACCAGGCGGCGACCGATCACCTCACCTCGCTGCCCAACCACCGCGCGTTCCACGAGCGGCTGACCGCCGAGGCGACCGCCGCGACCGCCGCGGGCGGCGCCCTCAGCCTCGTCCTGTTCGACCTGGACGACTTCCGCACCGTCAACGAGGGGCTCGGGCACCAGACCGGCGACCAGGTGATCGCGGAGGTGGCCTGGCCGCCGAGGGCGATCTGGTGGCGAGGATCGGCGGCGAGGAGTTCGCCTGGCTCATGCCCGGCACCCCGGCGATGGGGGCGTTCGCGGCGGCCGAGCGGGCGCGGCTGCTGATACGCGACCGGCCGCTGGCCGCAGGCGTGTCGCTCACGGTGTCCGCCGGCGTCTGCGACCTCGGCCGCGCGGGCGACGCCGCGACGCTGGTGCGCCTGGCCGACGGCGCCCTCTACTGGGCCAAGCACAACGGACGCGACCTCGTCTGCCTCTACTCCCCGGGGACCGTGCGCGAGATCTCCGACGCCGAGCGCGCCGACCGCCTCGAGCGCCTGCGCAGCCTCGAGGCGCTGCGCGCGCTGGCGCGCGCGGTCGATGCCCGCGACCCCTACACCCAGCGCCACTCGGAGAGGGTGGCGCAGCTCGCGCGGCGCATCGCGCTCGCGCTCGGGTGGAGCGAGCTGCGCGCCGACGCCCTCCACGAGGCGGGCCTGGTGCACGACGTGGGCAAGATCGGCGTCCCCGACGCGATCCTCCTGAAGCCCGCCGCGCTCGACGCCGCCGAGTTCGCGCAGATACGGCGCCATGCCGAGCTCGGCGCCCAGATCGTGGCCGATGCGCTGAGCCCCGAGGCCGCCTCGTGGGTGCGCGGGCACCACGAGCGGCCCGATGGGGCCGGCTACCCCGACGGGCTGGCCGGCGACGCGATCCCGGAGGGCGCCCGGATCCTCGCGCTCGCCGACGCGTGGGACGCCATGACCACCGACCGGCCCTACCGCCGGGGCATGGCGGCGGCGGCGGCGCTCGACGAGTGCCGCCGCTGCGCGGGGTCGCAGCTGTGGGCGACCGCCGTCGAGGCGCTGGAGGCGCTGGTCGCCCCGGGCGGGCCCGGGGCCGGCGCTCAGACCCCGGGCACGCCCGGACGCTCGCCGGGGTGGATCAGGCCGGTCTCGTAGGCCACGATCACCGCCTGGGCGCGGTCGCGGATGCCGAGCCGGGCGAAGACGTTGGAGACGTGCGTCTTCACCGTCGCCTCCACGATGACCATCGTCTCGGCGATCTCGCTGTTCGTCAGGCCCCGGCCGACGAGGGTCAGCACCTCCCGCTGGCGCGCGGTCAGCCCGGCGATCGGATCCTCGGGCGGCGGCGCCTCCTCGACCACGCGCTCGGGCAGCCGGACGAACCGCTCGATCAGGCGGCGCGTCACCTGCGGCGACAGCAGCGCCTCGCCCGCCGCCACCGCGCGGATGGCCTCGATGATCAGCCGCGGCTCGGTGTCCTTGAGGAGGAAGGCGCTGGCCCCGGCCCGCAGGGCGTCGTAGACGTACTCGTCGAGGTCGAAGGTCGTCAGCACGATCACGCGCGGGCGGCCGGCGGCCGGCGCCGACAGGATCTGCCGGGTGGCGGCGATGCCGTCGACGCCCGGCATGCGGACGTCCATCAGGACGATGTCGGGCCGCAGCGCGGCGACGCGGTCGCAGGCGTCGGC
>LNEQ01000225.1 GCA_001464995.1 Actinobacteria bacterium Ga0077541 | reverse complement strand
CATCTCGACCAGCAGCTGGTTGAGGGTCTGCTCGCGCTCGTCGTTGCCGCCACCCACGCCGGCGCCGCGATGGCGGCCGACGGCATCGATCTCGTCCATGAAGATGATGCAGGGGCTCGACTGCTTGGCCTGCTCGAACAGGTCGCGCACCCGGCTCGCGCCGACGCCGACGAACATCTCGACGAAGTCCGATCCCGAGATCGAGAAGAACGGCACCCCGGCCTCGCCCGCCACGGCCCGCGCCAGGAGCGTCTTGCCGGTTCCCGGGGGGCCGAAGAGCAACACGCCCTTCGGGATGCGCGCCCCGAGGTCCTGGAACTTCTTCGGGTTCTCGAGGAACTCCTTGATCTCGTGCAGCTCCTCGACGGCCTCGTTGGCGCCGGCCACGTCCTTGAAGGTGATCTTCGGCGCTTGGCGCGGCTCTTGCCGAAGCTCATCACCTTGGAGCCGCCGCCCTGCATGCGGTTCATCAGGAAGATCCAGAACCCGATGAACAGGACGAACGGCAGCAGCCAGATCAACGACGCCCACCAGGGCGTGCTGCCGCGGCCCTCGACGGTCAGCGGGACGTTGGCCGTCTCCAGCTGGGCCACCAGCGTGTCGGCGAACTCATCGGGGTAGCCGGTGGTGAACTCCTCGCCGCCGGTCGTCGTGACCGACAACTCCTGCTGGGCGACCGACATGGTGACGGAGGCGACCGTGCCGGCCTCGATGTCGGTGAGGAGCTGGCTGAAGGTGGGCGCCGGCGGGGCCGTCGAGTCGGAGACCACGAGCCGCTGGGCGACGAACACCAGCAGGATCACGATCAGGATCGGGAAGGCCGCGCTTCTGAGGAACTTGTTCACCGAGCTCCTGCCCGCAGGGGATGGACCCGTCTCGCAGCGGCGTGTGACGAGCCCGGCGTGACCCCCCGGGCCGGAGCCACGAGGTGCTCCGAGGATAGCAGCGGTCCCGGGGGTTCCCCGGTGGGCCGTCAGACCTCGAAAGCGGCGATGAACGGCAGGTTGCGGTGGCGCTCGGCGTAGTCGAGCCCGTAGCCCACGACGAAGACGTCCGGGAGCTCGAAGCCGACGTAGCGGGCCGTGATGTTGAGGCGCCGGTACCCGGGCTTGGCCAGCAGCGTGCAGATCTCGAGCGACGCGGGGCCGCGCGAGGTGAGGTTCTTGAGGAGGTACGACAGGGTCAGCCCGGAGTCGATCACGTCCTCCACGATCAGGACGTGCCGGCCGGCGATGGGGATGTCGAGGTCCTTGAGGATGCGGACCACACCCGAGGAGTGGGTCGAGGCGCCGTAGGACGAGACGGCCATGAAGTCGAGCTCGCACGGCACCGTGAGCCGGCGGACAAGGTCGGAGATGAAGAAGATGGCGCCCTTCAGGACGCCGATCACGAGGATCCGGCGGCCGTCGTAGTCCTCGGAGATCCGGGCGGCGATCTCGCCGATCTTCTCCTGCAGGACGTCCTCGGGGATCAGGATCTCGCCGACGGTCCCCTCTGGCTCGGCTGTCATACGGCCTCCATCTCGAGGATCACGGCGGGTCCGCGATCCGTCACCAACATGTCGTCGGCCGCCCGGTGGCCGGCGACCCAGACGACGCCCCCGGGCGCCGCCACCACCGGCACCAGCGGGCGCTCGCGCGCCGGCACGCCGGCGGAGGCGAGGAGCCGCCCGACGGCGATGTGCCCGCCGCCGCGCATCGGCAGCCGGTCGCCGGGCAGGGGCGGGCGCACCGTGAGCGGACCGCGGCGGCGGACGGCGACGCGCCCGGGCTCAGGGGGCGCACCCGGGCCCTCGCGCGCGCTGACGGTGATCGCTCCGAAGCCGACCCGCCCGGGGACGCCGAGGGCGGCGGCTGCGGGCGCGGGCGCGGGCGGGGCCGCGACCACCAGCCGGCCTCGCTCGACCGCGGCCGAGCCCCCGCCCGGCAGGCCGACGCGCCCGGAGCCGTCGAGGAGCCCGAGGACGCGCGCGAGGGACGCGGCGCCGAGGGCGTCACCCGGAAGGCCCGCCGCGGACATCAGCCGCCGCACCAGCATCCGGCGCATGGCCTCGGGCTCGCGCGCGAGGGCCTCCGCCGTGAGGCCCCCGTCGTCGTGGACGCGCTCCCAGGCCGCGTCCTCCAGCGGGGCCAGCAGGGCCGCCTCGTCGCGCAGGCGGTCGGCGAAGGCGGCCACGTGGCGCTCGGCCGCCGGGTGGACGTCGGCGAGCGCCGGCAGGAGGCCCCCTCGCACCCGCGAGCGGGCGAAGCGCGGGTCGGCGTTCGACGGGTCTCTCGCGACGTCGAGCCCCCGGGCCGCGCACCACGCGCGGGTCTCCGCGCCGTCGATCGTCAGCAGGGGCCGGATGAACCGGCCGCGGCGTGGCGCGATGCCGAGGGCGCCGGTGCGCCCGGTGCCGCGCGCGAGGCGGAAGAGGACGGTCTCGGCCGCGTCCGACGCGGTGTGCCCGGTGGCGATGCGGGTGTAGCCGCCCTCCGCGGCATGCCGCCCGGCCGCGGCGATGCGCAGCTCGCGGGCGCGTTCCTGCACGCCCGGGCCGGGTCGCATGCCCAGCCGCGCGACGTGCGCCTCGAGGCCCAGCCCACGGGCCGCCGACACGACCGACGCGCACTCGCGGGCCGACTCCGGGCGCAGGCCGTGATCGATGCTCAGGACGCCGAGGGGGCCGTCGTGGAGCGCGGCGAGCATGTGCATCAGGCAGGTCGAGTCATGGCCAGCACCGGCTCACCCGGGGGCAGCAGGGAGTGGCGACGGCAGTGTTCCGCGACGCGGGCCTCGGGGGTGCTCGTCACGGGGTGATTATGGTGCACCCGCGCGCGAGGTGTCGCGAGTGTGGATCCCGCCCGATCCCCGGCTCAGGGGCCGAGCTGCTGGGCGTACGAGTCGAGCTGCTCGCGCGTGATCTCGCCGAAGAACGTGTCGGCGACCCGCCCCTCCTGATCGACGATCACCGTCACGGGCAGGCCGGTGACGCCGAACTCACGGGCCACGGCGCCGTCGCGGTCGATGCCGAGGTCGAAGGTGATCCCGACCTCCTCGGCGAAGCGGCGGCTGTCGGCGGGCCGGTCGCTGACCGCGAGGCCGACGACATCGAGACCCGGTGTGTCCTTCGCGAACTCGATCAGCGCCGGCATCTCGCGGGTGCCCAGAAGTTGAGGACCACGGGCCGGCCGAGGCGCGAGGCGAGGGTGACGCGCTCCCCGCCCTCGAGCGCCGGGACCGAGATGGCCGGGGCCGGCGTGCGCCCCCCCTGGTCGAGGGATTCGCTGTCGTCCCCGCCGAGGCCGACCTCGCCGCAGCCGGCTCCCACGAGGGTCGTGGCGAGGATGACGAGGAGGACGGCGACATGCAGGCGGCGCATCGGCTCCGAGGCTAGCAGGGGGTCCACCCCCGGCCCCGGTGCATCCGTCCGGCCGCCGATAGCCTTGCCCTGATGCGGATCCTCTCCCGAATCGACCGGCGTCTCGGCGCCCGGGTGCGCGTGGCCGTGGGGGGAGTACCCGGCGGCGCGGGGGCGGCCTCGGCCGTCGCCTCCGGGATGAGCCCCGGGTTCCGCGTCGCGGTGGGGCTCCTGGTGGCGGGCCGCGACCGGCGGGGGACCGGCCTTCGCGCGCTCGCGGCGGGCGTCGCGGCGGCGATCGCCGCGCGACTCCTCCGCGACCGCCTGGGGCGGCGTCGCCCGGGCGCCCGGCAGGAGGGTGGCTTCCCCAGCCGCCACGCCGCCGCGGCGACCGCCATCGCCGCGACGGTGTGGCGCACGGAGCCGGCCATCGGCCGGGGCCTCGCGGCCGCTGCCGCGGCCGGGGGGCTCGCGCGGGTCGCGACCGCCGAGCACGAGCCCGCCGACATCGTCGCGGGCGCCGTCCTCGGTCTCGGCGCCGCAGCCGCGGTGGCCTGGGCCTCGGAACGGTGCCGCAGCACCACCATCGGGACGGACTCACCCTCGACCTCAGGGTAAGAGAAAACCCGCTCGGAGCGAGCAGACCAGCTCAGGAAGCGGCGGCCCAGCGGTGCTCGGGTGTGAAGAGGCTGACGCGGTCGCGACCGGCCGCCTTGGAGTGGTAGAGCGCCTTGTCGGCCTGGTCCAGCATGCGCTCACCGAGGTCCCCGCTGCCGTTCTGGAAGTCGGAGACGCCGGCCGAGATGGTCGTCCCCACCGACTCCCCGCCCGCGACCAGGATCGTGACCTTCGCCACGGCCGCCCGGATCCGCTCGGCGGCCTCGAGGGCCTCCTCGGCCGGGCCGGGCACGATCAGCGCGAACTCCTCGCCCCCGAAGCGCGCGGCGATGTCGGACGACCGCGAGCTCGCGCGGATGACCTCGCCGACGGCCGCCAGCAGGCGGTTGCCGGCGTCGTGGCCCCAGCGGTCGTTGAAGGCCTTGAACCGGTCGAGGTCGAGCACGACCAGCGAGAGCGACATGCCGTAGCGCTCGGCGCGCCGGCACTCGCGTGGAAGGGCGTCCGCGAAGAAGGCGTAGTTGTGCACTCCGGTCAGGCGGTCGGTGAGCGACAGGCTCGCGATGCGCTGCGCGTCGCGCATCTGGGCCTGGTGGCCGGCGCCGACGGCGATGCCGGTCAACACGAACGCGGCGAGGCCGAGGGCCATCGCGAGGCCGTCGACCCCGGGACGCCCGGAGACCAGCGCGAGGGTGAGACCCGCGATCGTCGCGGCGGCGCCCATGCCCCGGTGCCCGCCGAGGGGGAGCGCCAGGGCGAGCGGCAGGGCGTAGAGCGGCCAGGCATCCACGGCGCCCAGCAGCACCAGGGCCGTCGGGACGATGATCGCGACGGCGAGGAGGAGGGCCCGGCGCTGGGCCGCGGCCGCGGCGTCGACTCCCTCCCGTGGGTGCACGGTTCTCGGGATCTTGATGGCCTCCGGCGAGTGCAACGGGGGCGACGATAGAGCCGCCCTCGGACGGCACGCGCTCCGCCCTCGGACGACGCCCCGTAGACTTCGCCGCCGTGCCCTGGGACTCCTTCACGCCGCACCCCGCGCTGGCCGGCCGGTCGCTGCTGACGCTGCGCAACCACCCCCCCGAGGCCGTGACGGCGATCCTCGATCTCGCCGACCGCCTCAAGGCGCAGAAGGGGGCCTGGCCGCACCTGCTGGCCGATCGCGTGGTGGCCCTGATCTTCGAGCGGCCGTCCACGCGCACACGGGTCTCGTTCGTCAGCGGCATCGCGCGCCTGGGCGGCACGAGCATGGTGCTCTCCCCCTCCGACATGCAGCTGGGACGCGGCGAGACGATCGAGGACACGGCCAAGGTGCTCGGCCGCATGGCGGACGCGATCATGCTCCGCACCGGCCCCCACGCCACGCTGCTCGAGCTCGACCGCCACGCCGGCGTGCCCGTGATCAACGGGCTGACCTACGAGCACCACCCCTGCCAGGCCCTGGCCGACCTCCAGACGCTGCGCGAGCGCTTCGGCGGCCTGCGGGGCCTCGAGGTGGCCTACCTGGGGGACGGCAACAACGTCTGCGTGTCGTTCATGACGGCGGGCGCCCTCACCGGCATGGCGGTCACGGCCGCCTGCCCCGAGGGCTTCATGCCCGACCCGGAGTTCGTCGCGTGGGCCGACGGCGTGGCGCGCGCCAACGGCGGCTCGGCGCGCGTGGTCGGCGACCCGCGGGAGGCGGCCTCCGGCGCACGGGCCCTCTACACCGACACCTGGACCTCGATGGGCGACGAGGGCGGCGAGGACGAGCGCCGCGCGGCCTTCGCGGCCTACCGGATCGACGACGCCCTGGTGGGCGAGGCGGCCGCCGACGCCGTCGTCCTGCACTGCCTGCCCGCGCACCACGGCGAGGAGATCACCTACGAGGTGCTCCACGGCCCGCGCTCGGCGGTCTGGGACCAGGCGGAGAACCGCATGCACGCCCAGGCGGCCCTGCTCGCCCACACGCTCGGCTGACCCGGAGCCCTGAGGTCACGGCGGCGTGATCCCGCTGAGGGACGTCAACCCGACGCGGCGGCGCGCGGTGCTGACGATCGCCCTGATCGTCGCGTCCACCCTCGTCTTCGCGTTCCAGAGCACGAAGCCGTCCGACGGGACGGCGGGCAGCCAGGAGGCGTTCGTCTGCGAGTACGGCATGATCGCCGACCACGTCCTGAACGGCGCGGACCCGGGCGCCGACGCCTGTCAGCAGCTCAACCAGGAGCGCGACCGGCTGACGGGGCTCGTGACCAGCCAGTTCCTGCACGGCGACCTGCTGCACCTGGTGTTCAACATGCTGTTCCTGTGGGTCTTCGGCAACAACATCGAGGACCGGATGGGACGGCTGCGCTTCCTGCCCTTCTTCCTCATCTGCGGCATCGCCGCGGCGCTGGCCCAGGCGCTGACCGACCCCGGCAGCGCGATCCCGCTGATCGGGGCCTCGGGCGCGATATCCGGCGTCCTGGGGGCCTATCTCGTCCTCTATCCGCGCGTGAGGATCTGGACCGTCGTGATCCCCTTCGTCTTCCTGCCGTTCCGCCTGCCGGCCTGGATCTGGCTGGCCGCGTACTTCGGACTCCAGTTCGTCTACCTGGGCGGATCGGCCACCTCCGGCGACGGCGGCGTGGCCTACATGGCGCACATCGGCGGCTTCGTGGCCGGCGCGCTGCTGGCGAAGCCGTTCCTGTGGGGGCGGCCGGAGCCCGGGCCGCCCGGGCCGCCCGCGCCGGCCGTGGGGCGTGGGTTCTGAGGTTCCGCCGCCGCCGGCCGTCGGAGCCCCGTCCCGAGCCGATGCGCTGGGTCGAGGTGGCCTTCGCCCGCCACCAGCCGGAGGCCGAGATGCTGGCCGGGCTGCTCCGCGAGCTGGACATCCCGGTGCTGATGCGCCGCACCACCATGGACGTGCCCGACATGCTCGCCGGCGGGCCGCGCGCCCTGCTGGTGCCGGCCGACCGCGAGCTGGAGGCGCGCGCCCTCCTCGACCCGATGGAGCCGATCGGGTGACCTGGGCGCGCCCGGCGGCGGGTGCGCCACAATGGCCCTCGTGACCGATCGCGCGACATTCGCCGTGGGCCTGTCGCTGGACGACGACCCGGTCGCCGCCGCGCGGGAGGCCTGCGCGGCGGTGCGCACCGGGCTCGGTGCCGGCGCGCCGCCGACCCTGCTGGTGATGTTCGCCTCTCCGGGGCTCTGCGAGGAGGCGGAGACCCTGCTCGCGGCCGTCCACGACGAGCTGGCGCCCGAGTACCTGATCGGGGCGATGGGCGAGGCGGTCGTCGGCGACGGGCGTGAGATCGAGGAGGGGCCGGCGCTCGCGGTGTGGGCGGCCCGTCTGCCCGGCGCGGAGGTGATGCCGTTCCGGCTCGTCGCCCGGCCCCTCGGCGAGGGGATGGGCGTGCTCGGATGGCCGGATGCGATCTCCGACGACGGGGCCGCCGGGGTCGGGCCCGTGATCATGCTGGCGGATCCCTTCTCCTTCCCCGCCGACGGGCTCCTGGCCGAGCTCAACGGCGAGCCGGGCGCCCCGGCGGTCGTGGGGGGGCTCGCCTCGGGCGGCACGCGCCCCGGCGAGCACCGGCTCTTCGCCGGCACCGACGTGGTGGAGGAGGGTGCCGTCGCGATCGCCCTGCGCGGGGCCCGGATGCGCACCGTGGTGTCGCAGGGCTGCCTGCCGATCGGCCCGGAGATGGTCATCACCGCCGCCGAGGGATCGACCGTGCACGAGCTGGCGGGGATGCCCGCGCTGATGAAGCTGCAGGAGGTCGTCGAGGCGCTCGAGCCGGGCGAGCGCGCGCTGGCGCTCGACGGTCTGCTCGCGGGCCTCGTGATCGACGAGAACACGCCCGACTACGCGCGCGGCGACTTCCTGGTGCGGGCCATCCAGGGAGCCGACCGCGACACGGGGGCGCTCGTGGTGGGCGAGCGCGTGCGCGTCGGCCAGACGATGCGCTTCCACGTGCGCGACGCCGCCTCCGCCGACGACGACCTGCGCGCCGCGCTGCGCGAGGCCCGCGACGGCGCGGGGCACGGCGAGCCCGGGGGCGCCCTGTTGTTCAGCTGCAACGGGCGGGGAACGCGGATGTTCCCGACGTCGGACCACGACGCGACGGCGATCGCCGAGGAGCTCGCCCGCATCCCCGCCGCGGGGCTCTTCTGCAACGGGGAGATCGGGCCGGTGGGCGGCCGCAGCTTCCTGCACGCGTTCACCGCGACCATGGTCCTGTTCGAATCCACGCCCTGAGAGGCTGTACTTAAAACCTAAGAACGGCAGCTAAATGTTGGCTCAAGGGCGTTATGTACAACGTAAGGATGGATCTATACTCCGCGCCATTCGATGCTATTGAGCGGAGGACAGATGGACGGCGAGGAGAACGAGGGCCAGCGCGGCAACATCGGCAACGAGATCTTCGAGCAGGTGGAGAAGATCATCGAGGAGGAGGGCCTGAGCCGCACCAACGCGTTCCAGCGCCTCTCCGAGATGACCGGCCGCAGGGCCGGTACGGTCGCCGCCAACTACTACCGCGTCGCGCGCCAGCGGGGCGCGACGCTGCAGCCCCGGGCTCCGCGGGGGTCGAAGACCCGCACCACGACGCGTCGCGCGAGCGGTGGCGGGGGCGGCGGCGGTGGCGGGGGCAGCGCCGAGGCGGCCCTGTCGCGCGCGATGGAGTCGCTGCAGGAGCTCGCGGGAATCGTGCGCGAGCAGGAGAAGGAGCTCTCCACGCTGCGCGGTCAGGTGGAGCAGGTCGAGAAGCTGAAGGGCATGCTCAGCAAGCTGTAGTGGATGTCAGCGCATCGGCATCACGGGGTGCTTGACGCCCCGTGATGCCGACAGTGCGTGAGGCACGCCGTCGAGGCCGATCGGTGTGTGTAGCAACTGCGCGATGAATCCCGGGTCGGCGGCGATCGTCGCGACGGCTTCGGCGAAGGCCTCCGGAGTGTGGTGATATGCGCCGCGCAACGTGAGCTCTGAATAGTGAATCGGCCCACTCGGAAGCGACAGGTCGGATCCGGCGGGGCACCCGCCGTGGAACACGACCTCCCCGCCGGGCCGGGCGAGCTGCACCGCCATCCTCCAGGCCGCAGGACGCCCCACCGCCTCGATGACCAGGCCGGCGTCCGCCTGTGCGCGGAGGGCCTCCACGGCCCGGTCGTCGGCCGGCACCGGCAGCGCGCGCGCGGCGCCGTTGCCCAGGGCCGTCGCGCGACGGTCGGCGTGCGGGTCGAGCAGCGTCACCTCCGCGCCCGCGCGGGCGGCCAGGCGGGTCAGGAACTGCCCCTGCACCCCGCCGCCCAGAACGAGCACCCGGCGCTCCGCGAGGGGCCCGCAGGAGCGGGTCGTGTGGACCGCGCAGGCCAGCGGCTCGGCGGCGGCGGCGAGGGCCGGGTCGAGCCCGGCGGGCAGCGGGTGGACGTTGCGCCGCACGATCGCCGCCGGCACGCGCAGGCGCTCGGCGAAGGCCCCGGTGAGGTAGGTGATGCGCCGGCAGAGGTTCGGGCGCCCCTCCCGGCACTCCGGGCAGTCGAGGCACGGCGCCGAGTTGGCGACCACGACGGCGTCGCCGGCGCGCCACCCGGCGCCCTCGCCCGCCTCCCGCACGACGCCCGCCACCTCGTGACCGAGCGGCGCGGGGAGGGGGCCGAGGGCCGGATGGGCGCCTGCGGCCACCATCTTCGCGTCGGTGGCGCAGGTCAGCGCCGCCGTGACGTCGATGACGATCTCGCCGGGGCCGGCCACCGGGTCGGGCACGTCCTCGAGCCGCAGATCGCCGGCGCCGTGGAGGATCAGCGCTCTCACACCGCGACGCTACACCGCGTCGCGTCGCCCGGCGGTAGCATGCCGCGTCCGTCCGTCACGGAGGCCGAAACGCCCTACCCCGAGCACCTGCGCGACATGGTCGAGGAGTACCTGGAGGGCCTGACCTTCTCCTCGTCCGACCACCTCGAGCTGCAGGAGATGGCCGGCACCGAGGGGCTCGTCGACGCCATGCGCCACTCGCTGCTGGCCGGCGGCAAGCGGATCCGCCCGGTGCTGGCGCTCGCCACTGCGGAGAGCCTCGGCCAGCGCGCCGAGGACCTGCTGCCGGCGGCGGCGGCCATCGAACTGGTGCACACCTACTCGCTGATCCATGACGACCTCCCGGCGATGGACGACGACGACCTGCGCCGGGGGCGCCCCACCTGCCACGTGCTCTTCGGCGAGGACACCGCGATCCTGGCGGGCGACGCCCTCTTCGCGGAGGCCGTCCAGCTCGTGGCCGAGCACCAGCCCGGCAGCGCCGAGACCCGCGTGGGGATACTCAGGGAGATCAGCCGCGCCACCGGGGTGGCCGGCATGGTGGGCGGCCAGTACCTCGACCTCAAGGACGCCGGTCAGGAGTCGCCGGACGCGCTGCGCCGCGTGCACGCGCTGAAGACCGGGCGCCTGATGTCGTGCGCGGTCCACTGCGCCCTGGTGCTGGCCCGGCCGGAGCCCGCGGTCGACACGGCCCTGCGACGGTTCGCCCGCGAGCTCGGTCTGCTGTTCCAGATCGTCGACGACATCCTCGACGTCGAGGGGTCGGAGGAGGATCTCGGCAAGGCGGTGGGCGCCGACGCCCGGCAGGGCAAGATCACCTACGTGAGCGTGCACGGCATCGCCGAGGCGCGGCGCCTCGCAGGTGAGGCGCACGGCCGCGCGCTCGCGTGCCTCTCGGCGCTCCCCGGGCCGACCGGCGACCTGGTGGACATCACCGACCTGACCTACCTGCGCCAGCACTGACGCGAGGCGGTCCGCCCGCCGTCTGCACCGGCGCCGGCACGGGTAATGTCGTGTCCATGGCCCGCGACGAGAACTTCCCCGTCGCGTTCCTGCTGGCGCCCCGCGCGGTGCGCGCGGACATGGCCGCGCTCTACGACTTCTGCCGGGCCACCGACGACCTCGGCGACGAGGGGGCGGACGGCCCGGCGACGCGCCTGGAGGCGCTCGACGCGTGGCAGGAGGAGTTCCTCGGGGCGGTCGACGGGCGGGAGGCCCGCGGGCCCCTGGCGGGTGCCGCCGGCGTCATCGCCCGGCGCCGGCTCCCGCTCGATCCGTTCCTGCGGCTGATCGAGGCCAACCGCATGGACCAGCGCCGTACGCGCTGGGACACCCACGCCGATCTGCTCGAGTACTGCCGCCACTCGGCGACGCCGGTCGGCGAGATGGTGCTCGGGGTGCTCGGTTACCGCGACGCCTGGCGCATCGGCCTGAGCGACGCCACCTGCGCCGGTCTGCAGCTGGTCAACTTCTGGCAGGACATCGCCCGCGACCTGCGCGACCGCGACCGCGTCTACCTGCCCCGTGAGGCGATGGAGCGGTACGGGGTCGCGGAGGACGACCTCCGGCGGCCCGTGGCCTCCCCCGCGGTACGGGCGCTCGTCGCCGAGCAGGTCGGCCTGGCGCGCGGCCTGCTGGTCGCGGGCCTGCCGCTGCACCGCCTCGTGCCGCGCCGCGTGGCCCTCGACATGAGGATGTTCAGCATCGCCGGGCTCGCGCTGTGCGACGCGATCGCCCGGCAGGATCACGACACCCTCGCCCGGCGCCCGGCGCCCGGCGCCCTCGGGCGGGCGCGCATCGCCGCCACCGGGATCCGCATGCTCGCCGCAGGCGCGCGATGACGACCGACGAGGCCTACGCGTTCTGCCGCGCGGTCGCCCGCACCCAGGCGCGCAACTTCTACTACGGCTTCGTGCTGCTGCCGCCGGAGCGGCGCGCGGGCATCTACGCCGCCTACGCCTTCAGCAGGCGAGCGGACGACAGCGTCGACGAGGGCGGCTCGACGGAGCGCAGGGTGGCGGCGGTCGCCCGGCTGCGCGGCGAGCTCGACGCGTGCGCGGCGGGGACCGCCCCACCCGACGATCCGGTGCTGGTGGCGCTCTCCGACACGATGCGGCGCTTCTCCATCCCGCGCCGGCACCTGGACGCCCTGATCGACGGCGTGGAGATGGACATCACCATCGACCGCTACGCCGACTTCGCGGCGCTCAAGGGGTACTGCGACCGCGTGGCCGGGGCGGTGGGGCTCGTGAGCCTCCACATCTTCGGCTTCCGCGATCCCGCCGCGCCCGGGCACGCGGCGGAATCGTCAACATCATGCGCGACGTCGCCGAGGACGCCGAACGCGGCCGCTTCTATCTGCCCGCCGACGAGATGGCCGCATACGGCGTCACCGAGGAGGACCTCACGGCCGGGCGTGCCACGCCGGGGTTCCGGGCGCTGATGGCGCGCCAGGGCGACCGGGCGCGCGAGTACTTCGCCTCGGGCGAGCGGCTGCTGCCGCTGCTCGACCGCCGCTCGCGTATGTGCGTGTCGATGCTGGCGGGGCTCTACCGGGAGATCCTCGGCGAGATCGAGCAGCGCGACCACGACGTCTTCGCCGGCCGCGTGTCGCTGTCGGCTCCCCGCAAGCTCGGCCTGATGGTCACGCGCACCGCGGGGGCGCTGCGGTGAGCGCGCGCCCACGCGTCGTGGTGTGCGGAGGCGGCCTCGCCGGCATCGCGGCCGCCTGCGAGGCCGCCGGCCGCGGCGCGGAGGTGACGCTTATCGAGCGCCGCCCCTTCCTCGGCGGCCGGGCGTTCAGCTTCACCGACCCCGATACCGGGCGGGAGATCGACAACGGCCAGCACGTGTTCCTCGGCTGCTGCCCGGCGTACATGGGCTTGCTCGCCCTTCTCGGCACGATCGGCCACACCAGCCTGCAGCGCCGCCTCGACACACCCGTGCGCGACCGCGCCGGGCGCACGGGCCGCCTGCGCGCGTCGCCGCTTCCGGCGCCGCTGCACCTGGGGCCCTCCTTCGCGGCGTATCCCCTGCTGAGCCCCGGCGAGAAGCTGCGGGCACTACGGGCCCTCACCGCCCTCGGCGCCCTGAGCCCGGCGGCCGCGCGCTCCCTCGACGACATCTCGTTCGCGCAGTGGCTCGGCCGCCACGGGCAGGGCGAGGGTGCGATCGGGCGCTTCTGGGACCTCATCGTGCTGCCGACCTGCAACGACCGCAGCGACCGCGTCTCGGCGGCGCTGGCGGCGTTCGTCTTCCGGGAGGGCTTCCTGCGCACCGCCCGCGGGTCGGCGATCGGGTGGTCGCGGATCGGTCTGACACGGCTCGTCGACCCGGCGGCGCGCACGTTCCTGACGGCGCGCGGCGGACGCGTGATCGCGGGCCGCGCGGTCGCGGCGGCGGGCCCGGAGGGCGTGGAGCTCGGCGACGGCGAGCGGATCCCGGCCGACGCGGTGGTGCTCGCCATGCCGCCCGGGCGCGTGCACGAGGCGTGCGCGGAGGCGCTCCCACCCTCGGGCGGCCTCGAGTCGTCCCCGATCGTCAACGTCCACGTCTGGTACGACCGCCCGGTGATGGACGAGGCCTTCACGGCCGTCGTGGACAGCCCGGTGCAGTGGATCTTCAACCGCACCGCGATGGGCGACCGCGCCGAGGGGGCCCACCACGTCGCGGTGTCCATCTCGGGCGCGCGGCGCGAGATCGGCGTGCCGCGGGCCGAGCTCGCCTCGGAGGTGCGACAGGAGCTCTCCCACCTGCTGCCCCGGGCGCGCGCGGCGGAGGTGGTGGCGACCGCGGTCGTGAAGGAACCCCACGCCACCTTCGCGGCCCGTCCGGGACAGGCGGCCCTGCGGCCCGGGACACGCACCGCCGTGCCGGGAGTCCTTCTCGCGGGCGCGTGGACCGCGACCGGCTGGCCGGGGACGATGGAGGGCGCGGTGCGGAGCGGCATCCGTGCGGCGCGCGAGGCGGTCGGGGCCTGACGAGCTCGGAGGCGGGGGCCGTCAGGCCCCGCGGCCGCGGGTGGGAACCCGCGGCCCCGCGGGAGCCGGACGGGTGAGCTAGTGGAGCGTCCACCCCCGCGGGGCAAGGACGCAGGGAGATCGCATGGCTGAGGCTATGCGTTCGACCGAGGACGCAGCATCCGCGATGATTTGCAGCGAGCCAGAACCCGGCGAAGGTTGGTTGACGCTCCACTAGGCCGCGGGCGGCACCGCGACCATCGGGCGGCCCGGGTCGGCCGACGCGCGGCGGTTGATCGCGACGATCGACTGCATCAGCTCGCGGTAGGTCGCCGGCGAGCCCACCCCGGCCACGTCGAGCTCCATGGCCAGCCGGTTGGCCCACGCCACGAGGCTCGCCTGCGGCTCGGCCGCGCCGTCGAGGAGCGCCTGCTCCAGCACCAGCCCGCCCAGTCCGCGCAGCTCGGAGATCACCACGATGCGCATGCGCGGCGGCTTCGGCTTCGCCCGGCTGCGGCGACGAGGGGACGGGGCCGGCGCGGCGTGCGCCTGGGGGGCGGTGGCGAGGGGAGCCAAGGGTGATCTCCTGGGGGTGTGTACCGGCCGGGCCGTCGCGGCCGGGCTCGTGCGTACACCCCCCTTCGGCGCGAGAGCGCCTCGCCTGCGTCCCCCTTTCGGGGGATCCGTCAGAGGCTCTCGCCGGGCCTTTCCGGGCCGGAGTGCGAGTGCTGGGCCACGATCCGCACCAGTTCCTGGGGATCCGAGATGCCCGCGAAGTTGAGGTTGCTGTCGCTGGTATCGGTGCCTGCGGTGTCGAACTGAACGGCTCCGACCTTCAGCATCCTGTCGAGCAGGGTCTGGGAGATGCTCACGTTCTGGACCCGCTCGAAGCGCGCGGTCTGCTCGCGCCGCGACAGGATCCCCTG
>LNEQ01000224.1 GCA_001464995.1 Actinobacteria bacterium Ga0077541 | reverse complement strand
CGGTGAGGGCGGGCGACGTGGTCGCGGTGCTGGAGGCCATGAAGATGGAGATCACGGTGACGGCGCCGCGCGACGGCCGGGTCGCGAGCGTGGCGTGCGCGCCCGGCGACCTGGTGGCGCCGGGACAGGTTCTGGTGACACTCGAGGACGACGGGGGCGGGCGATGACGATCTGGATCACCAGGGCGCCGGACGAGGGGCGGCCGCCGGAAGGAGGCCCGCTGTCGGGCGTGCGGCTGGCGGTGAAGGACAACATCGACGTCGCCGGCCTGCCCACCACGGCCGGCTGCCCCGAGTTCGCGCGCACGCCCGCCGTGGACGCCCCGGTGATCGCCCGTCTCACCGCCGCAGGCGCGGTCGTGGCCGGGAAGACCGTGATGGACCAGTTCGCCACCGGCCTCACGGGCACCCGGTCTCCGACCGGACCGGTCTCCTGCGTCGCCGATCCGCGGGTGATCGCGGGGGGCTCGAGCTCCGGCTCGGCCGTGGCGGTGGCCCGCGGCGAGGCCGACATCGCCCTCGGCACCGACACCGCGGGCTCGGGCAGGGTGCCCGCCGCGATGAACGGCGTCGTCGGCCTCAAGCCGACCCGCGGGCTGATCAGCGTCGACGGGGTGGTCCCCGCCTGCCTCAGCATCGACTGCGTCTCGATCTTCGCGCGCACCAGCGCCGACGCCCTGCTCGCCCTGTCGGTGGCCGCCGAGCGCCCGGGTCCCGCCGAGCGCGGCGCCCCGCGGGAGGCCCGCGCCGACCTCGTCCGCCTCGCGGCGCCCCGGATCGGCGTCCCGCCGGACTCCCAGCTCACGTTCGGCGACGACGAGTCGGCGGGGCTGTTCGCTGCCGCCGTCGACGGGGTCCGGGCGCTCGGCGCCGAGATCGTGGAGATGGACCTGCGCCCCTTCCGCGCGGCCGGCGACCTCCTCTACGGCGGCCCCTGGGTGGCCGAGCGCCTCGCGGCGGTCGGCGACTTCATCCGTGCCAACCCGGGGGCGACGCTCGACCCGGTGGTGCGCGCGGTGATCCTCGGCGCGGAGGGCATCGACGCGGTGGCCGCCTATCGCGGCCGCTACGCCCTCGACGCGCTGGTGCGGGAGGCCGCGCCCCAGTGGGACAGGATGGACGCGCTGATGGTCCCGTCCGTCCCGTGGGCGCCGACCATCGAGCAGGTCGCCGCCGACCCCCACGGCGTCAACGCGGCCCTCGGCACCTACACCAACTTCGTCAACCTGATGGACCTCTGCGCGCTGGCCCTGCCCGCCGGCCGCCGGTCCTCCGGCGTGCCGTTCGGCGTCCAGCTGATCGCCCCCGCCTTCTCGGACGCCCTCCTGTGCAGCCTCGGCTCCCGGCTGGAGCGGCGCTCCGTCAGGCTCGCCGTGGTGGGCGCGCACCTGCGCGGCCAGCCGCTCAACCACCAGCTCACGGCCCGCGGCGCGCGGTTCGTGGCGGCGACGCGCACATCGGCCGACTACCGTCTGCACCGCCTCCCGGACACGACGCCCCCGAAGCCGGGCCTCGTGCGCGCCCCCGGGCCGGGCGCCGCGCCGATCGAGGTGGAGGTGTGGGAGCTCGGCGAGGCCGAGTTCGGCAGCTTCACCGCCGAGGTGCCCCCGCCGCTCGCGATCGGCACGGTGCGCCTCGCGGACGGGACCGACGTCGCCGGCTTCGTCTGCGAGCCGGGCGCGCTGGCCGGCGCCGAGGAGATCACCCGCCACGGCGGATGGCGCGCATTCCTCGCATCCTGAGCACGGACGACGCTCTTCCGGCGGGCACGACGTCCGGTTCGGCTGCCAACCTGGAGGGGTGAGCTCCGCCCTGTCCCCGACACTGCGATCCGACGAGGCGATCGCCGGGGAGGAGATCCCGCTCGGGGTGCTGTCGGAGCTCGTGCGCTGGGTGGAGGCGTCCGAGAGGGCGGGCTCGGAGTCGCCCGCCGCGCACGCGGCGATCGAGGCCCGTCTGGCTGTGCTCCGCGAGGCCTGGCCGGGCCTCGACCCCGCCGACCGGGGCCTGCTCGGGGCGCTCGTCACGGGCCTGGTCGCGCGTCGGCCCGCGGCGGGGGACGTGGGCGCGGCCCCGTCCGGGGACCGCCTCGCGGAGGCCCTCGATCGCCTGGGAGTGCGCCGCCTGCGGCCGGGTCAGGACCGCGCGATCGCGGCCGGGCTCTGCGGGCGCGACGCCCTCGTGGTGATGGCAACGGGATCGGGCAAGTCGCTCTGCTACCAGGCCCCCGCCGCCGTGCTCGACGGCCTGACCGTGGTCGTCTCGCCGCTGATCGCGCTGATGACCGACCAGCTCGCCGGGCTGGTGAGGGCGGGCATCCCGGCGGCGGCGCTGCACTCGGGCCTGTCCGACGACGAGCAGCGGCTCGCGCTGGCGCGCGCGCGGCAGGGCGAGCTCTCGCTCCTCTACGTCGCGCCCGAGCGCTTCCACTCCTCGGTCTTCCGCCGGGCGATGGCCGAGGCGCGGGTCGGCCTTCTCGTGATCGACGAGGCCCACTGCGTGTCGGAGTGGGGCCACGAGTTCCGCCCCGACTACCGGCGCGTCGGCCAGTTCCGTGAGGAGCTGCGCCCGCGCGCGACGATGGCGCTGACCGCGACGGCCACCGAGCGGGTGCGGGCCGACATCGTGAAGCGACTCGGGCTGGCGTCGCCCCTCGGCATCACCGGGGGTTTCGACCGGCCGAACCTGACCTTCGACGCGATCTGGGTCGAGGGGAAGGGATCGGTCGCCCGCAAGCGCCAGGCGCTGCTGGCCGCGGTGAAGGGCGCCGACGGCGGCAAGACGATCGTCTACTGCGGCACCCGGCGCGCCGCCGAGGAGACCGCCGGCGCGGTCGCGGCGGCCGGCTACACGTCGGTCGTCTACCACGCCGGGCGCTCCGACCGCGCCGACGCCCAGGATGCCTTCTCGAGCGGCCGCGCCCAGGTGGTGGCCGCCACCAACGCCTTCGGGATGGGCGTCAACGTGCCCGACGTGCGGCTCGTGGTGCACACCGCGCTGCCCGACTCGCTCGAGCAGCTCTACCAGGAGGCCGGCCGCGCCGGCCGCGACGGCGAGCCATCGCGCCATGTGATCGTCGCCGGACCGGCCGACGAGGTGGCGATCCGCCGCCGCATCACCGGCGCGCGCATCGACACCGCCGAGGTGGAGCAGCTGCTCAGCCGCCTCGCCTCGCGGGCCGACGGCGACGGCGACTTCCAGCTCGACCGCCGCGAGGTGGATGACGAGACCGGCTTCCGCCTCGCCATGGCCGAGAGGGTGGGGGCGCTGCAGGTCGAGGGCGCGCCCGGCGGCGGCCGCCGCGGGCGCCTGGCCGTGTCGCGGCTGTCGCCCGACCAGCGCGAGGACCTCGCCGGGCAGGTCCAGGCCGAGCTCCGCCGCCGCTACCGCGCCCTCGACCAGGCGGTCGCCTACGTCCGTTCCGACGACTGCCGCCGCCGCGCGTTCCTGACGCACTTCGACGACGACGCCGAGCCGGCTCCGGAGGAGCGCTGCTGCAACGCGTGCGCCGTGCCCGACGATCTGGCGGCCGTCATGGCCGGGCCGGTCGTCGAGTCGTCCCGCGGGGCGGCCCAGGGCGAGCCGGCCGAGGCGCTCGACGTGGATCAGCGCCGCATCTACGAGGCGCTTCGGGCATGGAGGGGCGAGGTGGCCAAGGAGCTCGGCTGGCCCGCGTTCCGGGTCGCGTCCAATCGCACGCTCGCCGCGATCGCCCAGGCCGCCCCCCGCGACGACGACGACCTCGCCCGCGTCCGTGGCGTCGGCCCCTGGCTGATGGAGACACACGCCGCGAGGATCCTGGAGATCCTCGCCGAGACGGAGGACCACGCGTGACCGAGGCGCAGGCGCAGGAGACCCGGGTGTGCCAGTTCGTCTTCCCGGGGGACACCAACCACCTCGGGACGCTGTACGGCGGGACCCTGATGGCGTGGATGGACTCGGCCGCCGCCGTCGCCGGCGTCCGGCGCGCGGGTTCGGCCGCCGTCGTGACCGCCGCGGTGGACGGCCTCACCTTCCGCGTGGCGATCCACCAGGGCGAGTTGGTGGAGCTGGTGTCGGTGGTCGAGTCGGTCGGCCGCACGAGCATGAAGGTGCGCGTGGAGGCGTATCGCGAGGACCCGGCCACCACGGAGCGCGAGCTCTGCACGGCGGGCACCTTCACGATGGTCGCGGTCGACGACCACGGGGCCCCGACGGTCGTGCGGCCGCTCCCCTAGGCGGGTCCCCGCCCGGCGGCCCGGCGTCGTCCCGGCGACGCGCCCGGGCATCTCCCCGCGCCGCGGGGCGCCGCAGGAGGTGCCCGCCACCTCACCGGGCTGAGCCCGGTGAGGTGGCGGGACCGATCACTCCGGCTCGAGGGCGACCGCGGGCGCGCCGACGGCCCGCGACGAGCCGACCGGCTCGAGGTCGAGCGGCACGCTGCCGCGCGTCTCGGGCGCGGGCAGGCTCGGCTCGACGCGGAGGATCCGCGCGGCCCAGACCGGCATCCACCAGTTCCAGCGCCCGAGCACCGACACGAACGCCGGCAGCAGCAGGCTCCGCACCACGGTCGCGTCGAGCACGATCCCCACCGCCAGCGCCGTCGCGAACACCTTGATGTCGGTGCCCGGCGATCCCGCGAGCGCGATGAAGGCCAGGAACAGGATCAGCGAGCCGGCCGTCACCAGGCGCCCGGTGCGGGCGAGGCCCGCCACCACGGCGCGGTCGGTCGACCCGTCGCGGTCGTACTCCTCGCGCATCCGGCTGAGGATGAAGACCTCGTAGTCCATCGAGAGGCCGTAGAGGAACGCGAACACCATGATCGGGATCCAGAACGTCAGCGTCCCGGTGGGCTCGATGCCGAAGATCGCGCTCGACCCGTGCCCCTCCTGCCAGAAGAACACCATGAAGCCCAGCACGGCGCCGATCGACACGACGTTGAACAGGACCGCCTTCAGCGGCAGCAGGAGCGAGCGGAACACCCGCGCGAGCATCACGTACGAGATCACCAGGATGAGCAGGAGCACCCAGATGAAGTTGCCGTAGACGGCGTCGTTGAAGTCGGCGGCTCCGGGAGCGGCCCCTCCGACCAGGACCTCGCCCGGTAGCGGATCCACCGCGCTCCTCACGGCCGCGACGTTGCCGGAGTCGTCCTCCTCGGCCGGGAAGGCGTTGACGACGGCCGTGTCGTCGCGGCGCCACTCGGCGTTGTCCGGCGCGACCGCGCCGCGGATGCCTGCGACGGCCGCGACCGTCTCGGCCGTGGCGTCGGGGTCGCCCCCGACGACGGCGATGTCGTAGGGGGAGAGGGCGGCGGCGCCGATGCCCGACGACGTGAGCTGCTCCAGGGCCTCACGGGCCGATCCGGCCGACGAGAGGGCCTCGGCGCGGGGCGCCCCGGTCGAGAAGCCGAGGACCGGGACGAACAGGGCGCCCAGGATGGCGAGCGCGACGCCGCCCATGATCCAGCGCCGCCGCACGATGAGCCGGCCCCAGGGCACCCAGCCCTGACCGGCGCTCGAGGTGCGCCGTCCGAAGCCGACCCTGTCGAGCCACGGCCCGATCGTCGCGAGTATCACCGGCAGGATCGTCACCGCCACGACGCAGCTGACCAGCGGGATCAGGAGGCCGCCGTAGCCGATGCTCCGCAGGAACGGGACGGGCAGCACGACCATCGCGATCAGTCCGATGGCCACCGCGAAGCCGCTGAAGATCACCGCGCGCCCCGCGTGCTCCATCGCCTCGGCGACGGCCGCGTTCTTCTCCTTGCCGGCCGCCATCTCCTCGCGCCAGCGCATCACGATCAGCAGCGAGTAGTCGATGGCGACGCCGAGGCCGATCAGCGAGATCAGGAACTGGACCACGATCGAGACCTCCGTGAACTCGGCCAGCGGCCAGAGCAGGAGGAAGGTCGTCGGGATCGCGATGGCCGCCATCAGGAGCGGCACGAAGGCCATGGCCGAGCCGAACACGAAGAGCAGCACGACCAGCGCGCCCAGCCCTCCGATCAGCGTCTCGGCGAGCACGCTCGGCCCCGCCGACTCGTCGGTCGCCGTGGCGAGGACGTCGATCCCCGTGATGCGGACCGGGGCGCCCGCGACGGTCCGCCCCTCGGCGGCGCCCTCCGCGGCGGCGATCGCCACCTTGGCGGGCTCGAACGCGATCTCGCCCGGCGGATACCAGACCACACCGAAGGTCGTGCGCCCGTCCTCCGAGACGAACACGCGGTCGCCGGTCGTGGCGAAGTCGGCCGACCGCGACCCGGGGATGGCGTCGGAGACGGCGCCGAAGGCGGCCGCGATCTCGTCGCGCACCCCGGGGCTGTCGACGGTGGTGCCCTCGGGCAGCTGCACCACCGGCACCAGCGGCCCGGAGACCCGGTTGCCGCCGTTGCCGTAGCGCTGCTCGATCAGGTTGGCCGCCTCCGAGCTCTCACGGCCCGGGAGCTGGAACTCGCTCGAGAGGGCGTCCACCGCGGGCGTGATCGATGCGAAGGCCGCGACCAGGACCACGACCCAGGAGAGGACCACGGTCTTCTTGTGGGCCAGGACCCACCTGATGAAGGGCGTCACGAGACCTCCCGGTCACGATGCGTACGGATGTTCGGTCGAGAAGGCGCGCAGGCTACCGCAGCCGCCCGACGGCGCGAAAGAGGGCCACGGCAGACTTATCCGTCACGTCACCGTCGCCCGTCCGGGCGCCCGGCTACAGTGGCCGACTCGGATGGCACGATCGATCAGACTCCGCCGCTGGCAGCGCTCCGCGCTCGAATCGTTCCAGGCCCGCGGCGGCCCCGACTTCCTCGCCGTCGCCACGCCGGGCGCGGGGAAGACCACCTTCGCCCTCGCCGCCGCGCGGCAGCACCTGGGCGAGCATCCACGCCGCCGCCTGCTGGTCGTGGCCCCGACGCAGCACCTCAAGACGCAGTGGGCCGACGCGGCGGAGGCGCTCGACCTCCACCTGGAGCCCTCGTGGCAGGCGTCCGACGGGCGCCTGCCGGCAGACGTCCACGGGATGGTCACCACCTACCAGCAGGTCGCCTCCAGCACGGCGGCGCTGGCCCCGCTCGCCCGCGACGCCTTCGTGATCCTCGACGAGGCTCACCACTCCGGCGAGGAGCGTGCGTGGGGCGACTCGGTGCGCGCGGCCTTCGGCGGCGCCGCGGTGCGGCTCAGCCTCTCGGGGACGCCCTTCCGCTCGGACACCCGGGCGATCCCGTTCGTGCGCTACGACGACGACGGGCTGGCGCAGGCCGACGTGGAGTACGGCTACGGCGACGCCCTCTCCGACGGGGGCGTGGTCCGTCCGGTCCGCTTCCCGCGCACCGACGGTCAGATGGAGTGGGTCGCCGCCGACGGCACCTACGCCACGGCGTCCTTCCAGGACTCCCTCGACCCGGTGGCCGCGGCCCAGCGCCTGCGCACCGCGCTGTCGGTGGAGGGGGAGTGGCTTCCCGACGTCCTCACCCGGGCGCACGAACGCCTCCTGGACGTGCGCCGCACGCACCCGGCCGCCGGCGGCATGGTGATCGCCATCGACCAGGACCACGCCCGGGGCATCGCCGCGCTACTGCGCCGGCGCGTCGGCGTCGACCCGGTGCTGGTGGTCTCCGAGGATGCGGGCGCGTCGCAGCGCATCGCCGACTTCGGGCGGGGCGACCGGCCCTGGATCGTGGCCGTGCGCATGCTCTCGGAGGGCGTCGACATTCCGCGCCTCCGTGTGGGCGTGTTCGCCACCACCACCACCACCGAGCTCTTCTTCCGGCAGGCCGTCGGCCGGCTGGTGCGCTGGACCCGGGGGCTCGGGCCGCAGCCGAGCCACATGTTCATCCCCGACGATCCGCGCCTGCGCGGTCACGCCTTCGCCATCGCCGAGCAGCGCCGGCACAGCCTGCGCAAGGAGGACGGCACCGAGGCCGAGCCCGGCGAGCTCGAGGAGCGCGAGGTCGAGCGGGCCGAGCCCGACGATCAGATGTCGCTGTTCACGGCCATCTCGGCGGTCGCCGTCGGCGCGGCGTCCGACCATCCCCCCGAGGGCTTCCCCGCCCTCGCCGCGGCCGAGCGGGGGGAGATGGCCGAGGAGGACCTGTTCATGGAGCTCGCGCCCGCGCCGCCGCTCGAGGCGCTCCCCCCGCCCGGCTCGGCCGAGGAGGCCGCCCTGCGCCCGCGCGAGCGCCGCCGCCGCCTGCGCGACGCGAACGCCGCGATCGTGCGCCACATCTCACGCATCACCGGGATGTCGCACTCGCAGGTGAACGCCGAGCTCAACCGCCGGGTCGGCATCGAACGCATCGGCGAGGCCACGATCGCCCAGCTCGAGCGCCGGCGCGACCAGGCCTCGCGCTGGCTGGCCGCGGCCTAGGGGCGCTCACCGTGGGGCCGGCGCCACCGGCCCCACGGTCGGAGTGACGCCTACCGCCTGACGCGGAAGGTGTAGCTCACCTGCTGGCGGTGGCCGTCCGGGCTCAGGACCCTCACCTTGACGGTGTAACGACCGACGCGGTCGTTCCGGGTCGCGATGCGCACTTGGGCGGCGTTCCTCGGGTTGAGCCGGGCCGACTTCGCGTGGTCCCTCGTGCCGAGGAGGACGTCCGCCCCTTCGACGGCCTGCAGGGGCTCACTGAAGTTGAGGACGATGGTCTTCGGCAGATGCTTGACGACCGCGCCCTTGGCGGGGCCGCTGGAGACCAGGCCGGAGTGGGCGAGGGCGGGTGCGGCCGCCGTCGCGATCGCGCCGGCGGCGAGCAGGGTGATCATGGTGCGGCGTGCACGCATGTGGGACCTCCATGGATGGCGGGTGCGGTCCGGCGGGGGCGCCGGGCCGGGGGCGGGTCAGACCGCCGCCGCCGGGGGTCCGCGGGCCCATGTGGCCGAGATCCGGACGTCGCGCGGAACCCGCCGGGGCTCGATCCGGAGGGCCGGCCGGTGACGGCCGGCCGACGCCCGCCCCGACAGGGCCCGGCGCACCGCGCGGGCGATGCCCTGCGCCATCTGGAGGAGGCGCTCGGCCTGCGCGAGCAGGGCCGTCAGGACGAGTGCCGCCGCGCCGTGCGCGATCACGGCCGCCGGGCCGAGCAGCGCGGGACGGTGGTGCACGCCGAGGCCGAAGGCCCAGGGTGCGGCCGTCATCGCCACGTGGAGCACCGCCTGCAGCGCGAGCAGGCGCGCGAGGATCTCCGGCGCCCGGCGACGCCGCCACGCCGGCGGCCGCCGGCGGCCGGCGAAGACCGTCAGGACGACGAGCGAGCCCCACACCAGGGGCGCACCGGCCACGGGCCGCAGCTCGTCGGCCGAGAGGGCGTGCGCGCCGAGCGTGGCGGCGAGGGCCGCCACGAGCATCAGGAGGCGCCGCACCATCGCGGCGTGCTGCCGGGAGATCACGCCCTCAGCCTCGCACGACCCGGTGGTCCCGGCCACCGGGCCCCGTGGGACGGTCGTCCTTCGCGCCGCCACCGGCGCGAGGCCTCGTCACCGCGTCCGCGTCCCCTCCGGCGGAGCCGCCGGGGCGTACCCGGCGCAGCGCATCACGGGCAGCGGCGGGTAGCGGGGGAAGCGCGGGTCCTCCGCCGCCAGGCGGCACATCGAGTAGGTCGCGCGCCGCGCGGGCACCAGCCGTTGATGGGCGCAGGTCCCGCAGAGCCCCGTCCTCACCGGGCCGGCAGGTCCGGGGGCAGGCCGAAGCGCGCGAACAGCCCGGATGTCACGTACGGGCCCTCGGG
>LNEQ01000223.1 GCA_001464995.1 Actinobacteria bacterium Ga0077541 | reverse complement strand
CATCGACCAGGTCGCGTCCTCGGTCAGCAGGCCGATCACCGCATCGACGTCGCCCCGCTCCATCGCGTCGCTGTACGCCGCCACGAGGCGGCGGGCGCCCTCGTCGCCGAGGGTGCGGAGCGCGGACTGCTGGCTCCGCTCGGGCGTGCGCGCATCGATCGTGCGGCGGGCGCGCTGGAGGGCGCTGTTGAGCGCGGGCACGGTCGTCTCGAGCGTCTCCGCCGCCTCCTGCGCCGAGAAGCCGAGCACCTCGCACAGCACCAGCGCCGCGCGCTGGTTCGGCGGCAGGTGCTGCAACGCGGCCACGAAGGCCAGCTCCACGCTCTCACGGTGCTCGTAGCGCGACTCGGGGGTGACCGCGCCCTCCGCGACGGCCGAATCGGGATACGCCTCGATCCACGTCGACTCGGTGAGCGGCTCGGCGAGGGGCTCGCGCGGGTCCGACGACGCCGCGCCGGACGCCGCGCGAGGACGTCGAGGGAGGTGTTGGTCGCGATGCGGTGCAGCCAGGTGCGCAGGGAGCTGCGGCCGTCGAAGCGCGGCAGGCCCCGCCAGGCGCGCAGGAGCGCCTCCTGCAGCGCGTCGTCGGCGTCGTGGACCGATCCCAGCATGCGGTAGCAGTGGGCGTGGAGCTCGCCCTGGCGGCCCTCGACCAGCCGCCGGTAGGCATCCTGGTCGCCGCCGCGGGCGGCCTCGATCAGGGCCAGCTCCTGGGACGGGCTGGTGCGCGTCGCGCCCATCGGCGCACACTAGCCCGATGAGTTCCCGGCCTCCACGCGGTCGGACGGGGTGGGACATCGAACCCGACAAGGAGCGGATCCATGTTCGCGACGACCGAGGCCTTCTCCGGATTCTCCGTCGATGACATCGAGAGGGCCCGTGGCTTCTATGCCGGCACGCTGGGCCTCGCAGTGGAGGAGACCGAGGGCATGCTCGCGCTGAAGCTCGGGGGCGGGGGCACCGTGCTCGTCTACCCCAAGGAGAACCACGTGCCGGCGACCTTCACCGTGCTGAACTTCCCCGTCGACGACATCGACGCGGCGGTCGACGGCCTCCTCTCCGCCGGGGTCGCACTCGAGCGCTACCCGGAGTTCCCCGAGCCCGACTCCAAGGGGATCTACCGGGGTATGGGGCCCGATATCGCCTGGTTCACCGATC
>LNEQ01000222.1 GCA_001464995.1 Actinobacteria bacterium Ga0077541 | reverse complement strand
CCCGGGGTCATGGGTAGCATCACCGCATGACCCTCGACGTCACGACCGAGGCCCGGGACGGAGTGACCCTCGTGGTCCTCGGTGGCGAGCTCGACATCTACACGGTCGCCAGCTTCCGCGCCGACCTCGAGCAGCTCGATCCGGCCTCCACGCCGCTCGTGATCGACCTGACCGACGTCACCCTGCTCGACTCGTCGGGCCTCGGCGCGCTGGTGAGCCTGCTCAACCGTGCGCGCGAGGGCGAGGGCCAGCTCGGCCTGATCTGCCCGCACCGGCGCCTGCGCCGGGTGTTCGAGATCACCGGCCTGCGCCGGGCCTTCGTGTTCGGCGACGACCTCGACGGCGTCCTCCAGGCGTTCGCCGAGGGCGCGGACGGGATCCCGCCCGACCGGGTCTGATGCTCGATCTCAAGGTCATCCGAGCCGAGCGCGAGCGCGTCACGGCCAACCTCGCCCGCCGCGGCGCCGACGGCGGCATCGCCGGGCTGCTGGAGGCCGACGAGGCGGCGCGCGCGCTGCGGACCGCCGTCGAGGCCACCCGCGCCGAGCGCGCCCGCATCAGCAAGGGGGTGGGCGAGGCCCGCCGCGCCGGCCGCGACAGCAGCGCCGAGGAGGCCGAGGCCAAGCGGCTCGGCGACGAGCTCGGCCGCCAGGAGGACGAGCTCCGGGAGATCGAGAGCCGCCGCGACGCCCTGCTGGCCGCCATGCCGAACCTCGCCGAGGACGCCGCCCCCGAGGGCGGTGAGGACGACGCGGTCGAGGTGCGCCGGGTGGGGGAGCCGCCGGCCTTCGGTTTCACCGCCCGCGACCACGTCGAGCTCGCCACCGCGGCCGGGGCTCTCGACATGGAGGCGGCCGCCCGCGTCTCGGGCGCGCGCTTCGCCTATCTCAAGGGCCCCCTCGTCCGGCTGCAGCTCGCCCTGGTGACCCTCGCGCTCGACACGCTGGAGGCGGCGGGCTTCACGCCCGTCATCCCCCCGGTGCTGGTGCGCGAGGAGGCCATGTACGGCACCGGCTTCTTCCCGACCGACCGCGCCTCGATCTACCAGACGGCCGAGGACGACCTGTTCCTGGTCGGCACCTCAGAGGTGCCGCTGGCGGGCCTGCACGGCGACCAGATCCTGGCCGAGGGAGACCTGCCGCTGCGCTACGGCGGCATGTCGACCTGCTTCCGGCGCGAGGCCGGGGCGGCGGGCCGCGACACCCGGGGCATCTTCCGCGTGCACCAGTTCGACAAGGTCGAGATGTTCTCGTTCGTCCGCCCCGAGGACTCACCCGCCGAGCACCAGCGCATCCTCGGCGTGCAGGAGGCGATCCTCCAGGCGATCGAGGTGCCCTACCGGGTGATCGACATCGCGGTCGGCGACCTCGGGGCCTCGGCGGCGCGCAAGTTCGACTGCGAGGCGTGGATGCCCGCGCAGGCGGCCTACCGCGAGGTCACCTCGTGCTCGAACTGCACCGACTACCAGGCCCGCCGCCTGCGCACCCGCGTGCGCCGCGAGTCGGGCACCGAGACGGTGCACACGCTCAACGGCACGGCCGTGGCCGTCGGCCGCACGATCATCGCGATCCTCGAGAACCACCAGCGCGAGGACGGCTCGGTGCCCATGCCCGCTGCACTGCGCGCCTGCGGCGCGCCGGAGGAGATCCGGCCCCTGTGAGCGCCGGCGCACGTCCACGCGTGGCCGTCGTCGGTCACTCGGAGTGGGTGACGCACGGCATCGGGGAGATGCCGCGCCCCGGGGAGATCACCCGGCTGGCCGACCCGTTCGACGAGCCCGGCGGAGGAGGCGGCGTCAGCGCCGTCCAGGTCGCCAAGCTCGGCGCCGACTGCCTCTTCTTCACGGCGCTCGGCGACGACGTGTCGGGCCGCTCCACCGCGACCCGGCTCGAGGACGCGGGGGTCACCGTGCTCGCGGCCGTGCGCCAGGAGGCGCAGACGCGCGCGGTCAGCGCCGTCGGCATCACCGGCGATCGCGGCATCGTGGTGATCGGCGACCCGACGTCGGCGCGCATCGAGGACCCGCTCCCCTGGGACGACCTCGCCGACTGCGACGCCGCCTACTTCACCGGTCACGACTCGGCCACGGTGGCCGCGGCCCGGCGCGCCCGGGTGCTGGTGGTCACCACCCGCCGGCTGGTGGAGCTGATCGAGAGCGGCGTGCGCGCCGACGTCCTGATCGCCAGCGACAACGACGTCACCGAGGCGGTCGACCCCGAGGCGCTCCCGGTGATGCCCGAGGCGATCGTCTGGACCCAGGGCGCCGCGGGCGGCCGTTACCTGCGGGCCGACGGCACCGAGGGGCGCTGGTCGCCCGCCCCGGTGCCCGGTGACGCGATCGACAGCTACGGCGCCGGCGACTCCTTCGCGGCCGGCGTCACCGTCGGCCTCGGGCGCGGCCTCGACCTCGATGCGGCGCTCGCCCTCGGCGCCCGTTGCGGCGCCGCCTGCCTCACCGGCCGCGGCGGCCTGCGCCCCCAGCTCGTGGAGCCGGTGGCCTAGACGCCTCCGGGCTCGTCTCCGGCCTCGGCCGGCGCGGGCTCGATCGCGACCAGCACCACCCGGGTGCCGCTGGTGGCCTCGACGGTCAGGGCCCAGCCGTCGACGGTGATCCGGTCGCCCGCGCGCGGAAGCCGGCCGAGTCGGGTGAACACCAGGCCGCCGATGCTCGTCACCGTCTCGTCGATCAGCTCGACGCCGTGGTCGGCGAGGTCCTCGATCGGCACGTGGCCGCGCACGATCAGGCGGCCGTCGGGGCGCTCGTCCACGGCGGGGCCGCGATCGCGCTCGTCGTCGATCTCGCCGACGATCTCCTCGATCACGTCCTCGACCGTCGCGACGCCCGCGAAGTCGCCGTACTCGTCGAGCACGACCGCAAGGGACGCCCGCCGCGCCTGTAGCTGGCGCAGCAGGTCGTCCACCGGCTGGGTCTCGGGTACGAAGAGGGCGGTGCCGGCGATGTCGCGCAGCGGGGTGTCCTCCCGCTCCAGCACGGCGCGGGCGAGCTGGCTCAGGTGCACCACGCCGAGCACGCCGTCGCCGTTCAGCACGGGGAAGCGGCTGTGGCGGGTGGCGAGCGCCTCCACCAGTGCGGCCTTGACGGTCATCTCGGCCGCCAGCGAGGTCACCTCGGGGCGGGGCGTCATGATGTCGCGCGTCAGGCTGCCCTGCAGCCCGAAGACGCCCTCCAGCATGTCGGCCTCCTCGGGCTCGATCGCCCCTCCCTCCTCGCTCTGGGCGATCAGGATCTGGAGGTCCTCCGGGGTGGAGGCGAGCTCGCGCTCGGTCGCCGGCTCGACCCCGAGGGCGCGCACCAGGGCGTTGCCGGCCCCGTTCAGGAAGTAGATGAACGGGGCGAAGAGGATCCGGAACCACTCGAGGGGGCGGGAGATGCCCAGTGCCGTCGTCTCGGCGCGCTGGATCGCCACGGTCTTGGGCGCGAGCTCGCCTATCACCACGTGCAGCACGGTGATGATCACGAAGGCCAGAATCACGGACGTCAGCACTGCGCTGCCCTCGCCGAGGCCGACACTGGTGAGAAGCGGCTCGATCAGGTGCGCGAACGCCGGCTCGCCGAGCCAGCCGAGACCCAGGCTGGCGAGGGTGATCCCGAGCTGGCAGGCCGCCAGGTAGCGGTCGATGTGGCGCACCTGCTCGCGCGCGAGCACCGCGGCGCCGCTGGATTCGGCCAGCTGATCCAGGCGGGTGATCCGCGCCCGTGCGAGCGAGAACTCGGCCGCCACGAAGAAGCCGTTGAGCAGCACCAGGAGGAGTGCCACTGAGAGTAGGACCGCGTTCATCAACGGCCCGGGAGGGTGTTCACGGGCGGCATGATACCCACGCCGCGAGGACGTCACATGCGGTCGTCACCGCGTGGCGCGATCAGACCGCAGGACCCCCCGTGGCCGGGGCGTCGGAGCTCGGGAACGACTCCTCGCCCTGCTCGTCGAGCAGTTCCTTCGGCTCCTCGTCGTCGGGATCGAGCGTCGTCGGTATGTCGGGCATCTCCACTCCCGGGTTCATCCGTTGCCGAGCGGGTTGAGCAGGTCGGCCCGGCCCTCGAAGGCGAACAGGAGGAGGTCGACCATGCGGAAGGTGTCCGGATCGGGGCCGAGCGTCGGTCGCCAGGTGGGCTCGGCGATGATCGAGACGGAGCTGCCCTCGATGGCCCGGTGGAAGGTCTCGGCCACGATGCGCCCGCCCACGGCCGCCATCCGGCCCGCGTTGAACTCCGCCTCGCGCAGCGTGTAGAACCACAGCGGGGTGTCGTTCACCACCCTCTGGCGCTGGGCGGCGTTCAGTCGTCGCGGATCTGCGCCGGCGTGAGGGCCGTCAGCGTCACGCCTCGCGCACGCATCAGGGCGACCATCTGCTGGCCGGTCGCGAGCTTGAGCATGTTGGCGCGGGTCAGGTTGCGGAAGGCGAGGTTGCGGCGGATCGCCCGCGGGTCGGGCCCTCCGATCGAGCCGTCGGGGAGGGACGCCAGCATGTCGGTGAGCAGCGTGTCGAGGCGGCGCGCCATGTTCAGCCGGTTCCTCCCGCGCACGATCGGCCGCAGGTCGTTGCGTCCCGCCTCGCGGAAGTCGTAGAGGCGGCGGAAGTCGGCGATCCAGTTGCTCGGCAGTCTCGGGTCGCCGCCGAGCGTGCCGCTGGTGCCCGAGAACTCGAACAGCAGGTCCAGGCTGCCCCCGCCGTCGTCGAACACGTGGTTCCAGTCGTACGTGCTGCGCACCATGCTGTGACCGAGGCGGTAGGCCGCCACGGAGAACTCCACCGGCATCGTCGGGGAGTCGCCGGGCGCCGGGTTCACCTCGAACACCCTGCGCCCGTTGGTGAAGACGTCGTCCACGAGCTGCGGCTTCACGATGCGCGGCAGGAAGTCGGTGCGGATCATCCACTGGTAGTGCCTGATGACGGTCTCGCGGGCGCGCGCGAACAGGTCGGCCGCGGGGACGCCGTCGGCCTTCAGGCGGTCGACCACCCGGTTGTGGAACCGGATGAACGCGTTGTGGGTCTGGCCCACCGCGAGGTTCTCGTCGTTGCGCAGATCGGGGATCAGGGCCTTCCGGTTGCTCCTGCGCGGGAGGTCGAACCCGGGATGGGGCCTGTCGGCGATCCCGTCCTGCGGGAACGACCTGACCGTGGACCCCCTCTTGAGGTGGGCCTTGTCGGCGGCGTAGAACTCCGGCGTCCGCCGCGGGCCGAGCCCGTACAGCGAGTCGAGGTCCAGGCTCGGCGAGCGCCCCTGGACGAGATCGGCCACCGCCACGGAGCCGTCGTCCTTCAGGCGGCTGCGATCGAAGGTGAGATCGTGGTCGAGGAACTGGCCGAGGTAGGTGAACCCGGCCGGGATCGTGGAGTCGCGCGGCGCCTGGTCGGCGTCGATCGTCATCGCCTCGGCCAGCCGCCGCCGCCCCGGCTCACCGAGCTGCCGCACCGCCTTCGGGCCGATGCGGGAGAAGCGGAACGCCCGCAGGTCGGTCTCCATCGACATGGCCACCGCCACGCCGGGAGCCGGCGACGGGGCGCCGAGGGCGCCCTCTCCGACGACGAAGTAGGTCTCCCTCGAGTGCCGCTCGGCGGCCATCGCGTCCACCCCCGTTTCCGGCCGCGCGATGCGCGGCACCGGCCGACACTACGACCGCCCGGTGGGCGCGGGCAAGGCGCCGTCAGCCTGTCGCGTCAGACGAGCGCCAGAACCTGCGCGGCGAAGCGGCGGTCGCCCCAGTACCCGGTGTGCTGCCCGGGGCCGAGGCAGACCTCGGTCAGCGCGCCCCAGGGGGCGTGCAGCGCGCACTCGCGCGGCGACCAGAGGGCGCGGCCGAGGTAGTCGCCGCTGCGGTAGGCGTTGCGCCAGGTGGTGCGGGGGCCGATGGCCTCCAGCATCCGGTTGACGCAGTCGCGGTCGGCCGGCCACTCGTACTGGCCGGGGAAGCTCGGGGCGTAGGTCTGGAGGATCGGGCAGCCGGCCGTGAGCAGGGCGATCGGGGCGCGGAGCGCGGGGGCGGGCTCGCGCGCGATGTCGGGGTGATCGGGCAGCAGACGCGGCGCGAGGGGCCAGCCGACCACCTCCTGCCGGTCGGCGCGATCGCGGAACTCGTCGCCGAACATCAGGGCGAGCGAGTACATGCTGCCCTGGGAGTGCGCCGCGATCACGATCGACGACGGCGCCTGCGTCGCCTCGACGTGCGCGAGGATCGCCGCATAGCGGCGCAGCACCCGGCGCCGGGGCGGCTCGACCGGTGCGCGGCCGGGTGCGCCGTGGGGCACCCGGACGTAGGTGGCGACGTCGTAGGCGAGGTCGAGCGCCTTGGCGAGCGCCGACAGCCGCGTCCGTATCAGGGCGGCCAGCGCCAGCAGCGCCACCACGGTGGCCGACACCTTCAGCGCGCTGTCGAGGCCCGACCCGCTGGCGAGCGCGGTGAGCGGGTCGAAGACCGCCTCCGACAGTCCTCCGAGCCACTCCGAGGCGCCCGGCGTGAGGGGCGTGGCCAGCCCGAGTGCGAGCGCCGAGACCAGCAGGGCCACGCCCAGCAGGCAGGCGTGCGCCGCGCTGCCGAACCAGGCCAGCAGCCGGTCGAAGCCGCGCCCCAGCGGGCGCCGCGCCGGGTCGGGCGCGAAGCGCCCCGCCCAGTAGGCGACCAGCGCGCCGAGCGCGAGCAGCGTCAGTGCGATGGCGACCCCGTCTGCGACCGGCGAGCCGGCGTCGAGCAGCACGGGCACCAGCAGCGCCGGCAGGGCCACGCTGACCGCGGTCTCGGCGGCGCCGAGCCGTGGCCGCGCCGCCCGCCACCCCGACTGGGCGAGCGCCGACAGGTAGGGGAAACCGGCGAGCAGGATCACCACCAGCAGCGACAGCGTGCAGAGCAGCGCGACGGCGAGCGGGCGAAGGGACCGGTCGAAGACCGCGCCGGCGTAGGCGCCGAAGGTGGCCGCCTCGGCGCCCGCGTCGAGGGCGGCCTGGGGCGGCACGGGGGTGCCGGCTCCCGTCGCCTGGGCGGTGAGGGCGAGGGCCGCCGCCACCAGCAGCGCGCCGAGCAGGGCGATGCCGAGGCCGCCGACCACGACGCTCAGCACCGCGGTGCGGTTGGCGCGGTAGGCGGCGCCCCGGTCCTCGCGGATCAGCGTCGTCCAGAGCAGCACGCAGGCGATCATGAGGGCGGCGGTCCCCACCAGCACCCAGGCGGCCGGCAGCACCCAGCGCACCGCGAACCAGAGCACCTCGTGCACGGCGACCGCGAGGTCGGAGCCCGGCGGGTCCTGGGCGTGGAGCACGAGTGGCACGATGCCGACGCCCACCGCCACGGCGCCGAAGGCCAGCCCCGGCCGCCCGAGGGGGGTCGCCGAGAAGCGCCAGCCGTGTCCGCGCAGGAAGCGGTCGCCGTACCAGGCCAGCACCACCATCAGCAGCAGGACGACGCCCGCGACGGCCACCTGCCACGGCCGCTCGTCCAGGCGCACCATCGCCGCGAACTCGACCCCGAGGACCGCCGCCCCGGCCGTCAGTCCCAGCACCAGCACGGCCGTCAGATAGGAGAAGACGCGGATCACCCGCTGCGCCAGCCGGTGGGGCGCCAGTGCCCGGAAGGCCTCGATGCCGATCGTCGAGATCTGGAAGAGCAGGCCGTAGAGCGTGAGGATGAACCGCCGCAGGGTGCCCGGGAACCGCGACAGGTCGGCCCAGTGCATCTCGTAGACGATCAGCGGCGCGGCCACCCCGGGGCGGTCGATGCGCGCGCAGCGCACCTCGTGGACGACGGGCGGCGCCGACGAGTCGGGCAGCGTGGGTACGACGATGGAGCGCGTGAACGGCGTCGCGTGCGCGCCGGGCCCGAGCTCGGAGAGCAGTGCGCCGGTCATCGCCCCGACCGTGTCCCCCTGGGCGTCGTCGCCCACGCCCGGCACGACGATGAGGGCGGTCCCTCCCGTCGGCGTCTGGGCGGAGGGGTCCACGGGCCCGACCGTAGGGCCAGGGCGCGCCGCCGGTCAAGGCGGCGCACGCCTATGCTCGCGCCCATGAGCTTCGGCGTCCTCGCGCTGATCGTCGCCGCGGGCCTCGCCGGCCCGCTGCTGGCGATGGGGCGGCGGGCCCTGGTGCCGGTGGTCGTGGGGGAGCTGGCGGCCGGGGTCGTGATCGGCGTCAGCGGCGGCGGGTGGCTCGACCCGGACGAGCCGACCACGGCCTTCCTGGCCGACGTCGGCTTCGCGATGCTGATGTTCGCGGCCGGGATGCACGTCCCGGTTCGCACCCCCGGCATCGCCGCCGGGCTGCGCCGCGGGGCCCTCGCCGCCGTGGCGGCCGGGCTCCTGGCGGTGCCGGCCGGACTCGGCATCGCGGCGCTGGTGGGCGGGGGCGACGCCATCGTCTACGCCCTGCTGCTGGCCAGCGGCTCGGCCGCGATCCTGCTGCCGGCCGTGCAGGAGGCCGGCCTGATTGACGAGCCCCGGGCACTCACGGTGATGTCGCAGGTGGCGATCGCCGACGTCGCCGCCATCGTCGCGCTGCCGCTCGTGGTGCTCTCCGACGGCGCCGCCGGGGCCCTGGTCGGCGGCGTGCTCGTCGCCGCCGCGGGCCTCGCCGTCTTCGCCGGCGCCCGGGCCGTCCGGGGCAGCGCCCTCGTCCACCGCGTCCGGCGGGCGTCGAAGAAGCGCGGCTGGGCGCTCGACCTGCGCCTGGCCCTGCTGCTGCTCTTCGTCCTCGCCTGGCTCGCTCAGCGCACCGGCACCAGCATCCTGGTGGCCGGCTTCACCGTCGGCCTGCTGGTGGCCGCGATCGGCGGGCCGAAGCGTCTCTCGCGGCAGGTGATCGGCATCGCGGCGGGCTTCTTCGTGCCCCTGTTCTTCGTGGTGCTGGGCGCGCGCCTGGACCTGCGCGCGGTGCTCGAGCACCCGTCGTACCTGTTGCTCGCCGTGCTCCTGGTCGCCTCGAACGTCGCCGTGCACGCCATCGCCGCCCTGCTGACGGGCCAGCGGCTGCCCGCCGCCCTGATGGCGACGGCCCAGCTCGGCGTGCCCGCCGGCGTGGTCGCCATCGGCCTCGCCGAGGGGGTGATCAGCCCGGGGCAGGGCGGCGCGATCATCCTCGCCGCGCTCGCCTCGATCGGGCTCTGCACCCTGGGCGTCGGCCGGCTCGCGCGCGACGTGCACGGCCCCGGGGGCGCCCTCGCCGGCCCCGGGGTGACCCGCGTCGACGCGCCCCCGGCCGGTTGACCGGCCCTCAGCCGCCGAGCGCCCGGGCCAGGGCGAAGAAGAGCGGGATGCCCGCGATCAGGTTGATCGGGAAGGTGATCCCCAGGCTGGCGGTGAGATAGAGGGCCGGGTTCGCGTCCGGCAGGGCCACCCGGACGGCGGCCGGCGCGGCGATGTAGGAGGCGCTCGCGGCCATGATCCCGACCACGGCGCTGCCGCCCACCGACAGGCCGGCGGCCGTCGCGAGTGCGACGCCGAGGGTCCCGTTGACGAGCGGAACGCAGATCCCGAGTGCGAGCAGGCCGGGGCCGGCGGCGCGGAGGCCGGTCGCCCGCCGGGCGGCGGTGACGCCGAGGTCGAGGAGGAACAGCGTAAGGGCACCGAGGAAGAGGTCGCGAAAGAGCGGATCGACGGGGGCGGTCCCGTCGGCGCCCGCGATCCAGCCGATCGCCAGGCCGCCCGCGAGCAGCACGATGCTCTTGCCGAGCACTGCCTCCCTGAGGGCGCGGCCCCACCCGCCGCGCGTGCCGCCGACGACCCCCGCGGCGAGCGTCAGCGCCACGACGATGCCCGGGACCTCGAGCATCGCGAGCAGGGCCGGCGCGAAGGCCTCCACCGGAACGTCGGCCCCCTCGAAGACGGTCAGCGCGGCGGCGAAGGTGACCGCCGACACCGAGCCGTAGTGAGCCGCGATCGCGCTCGCGTCGACGCGGCCGATCGGAAGCAGCCGCATCGCCGCGACGAAGGCCACCAGCGGCGTGATCACCCCGAGCGCCAGGACGGCCAGCGCCGGCACGACGACCTCGCCCGGGCTCGCCTCCGACAGCGCGACGCCCCCCTTCAGGCCGATGGCCAGCAGGAGGTAGGTGGAGAGCCCGGCGGAGAGGGCCTTGGGCAGTCTCAGGTCGCTGCCCGCCAGGGTGGCCAGCACCCCGAGCACGAAGGCGAGGACCATGGGCGAGGTGAGCGTGCTCTGGAGGATCTCGATCGTCGTCATCCGTCTCCCCGCCGCGGCCAGGTCGGAGACGAGACTACATTGACGCGATTTGTAAGTCGGGTTACGCTTGCCGCGAATACGAACCGTTGCCTCCCGGTCACCCGAACGGGACGCGGCCGACCCAGGAGAAGTTGATGGCCACCTCCTCAGACACGTCGAGCATCCCGGCCTCGGCGGCCGAGATTCCCGATCTGCCGGTCCTCCAGGCGATCGGAAACAGGCGGACGATCCGCTACTACGACCCTGAGAAGAAGGTTGAGGACTGGAAGATCCAGGCCGTCCTCCAGGCCGCTCGACTCTCCTCGTGCCAGGGCAACATCAACGCCACCGAGGCGATCGTGGTGAACCGGGACACCTGTGAGATCTGGGACGACATCGAGGAGTGCGTCTCCGGCTTCAACGTCCAGATGATCCAGCAGAGCTCGCACATCATCTTCTGGCTCACGAACATCAACGCCTGGTACGGCCGCGCCAACGACGGTCTGTCGACCCTGTCGCTGTCGGGCGCGCTCACCAAGTACCACGGCTGGAACTACGAGTTCTCGATGACCCAGACGATCCCGCGGCTCATGAGCTTCCCCGAGGACCGCACGGACCAGCTCCTGAGGTTCGAGACCGGTCTCGCCGTCTCCCAGGCGATGATGTGCGGCAACTCACTCGGCCTCGGTCAGAGCCTGATCGCCTTCGGCCGCAAGCCGGGCGGCATCCAGGAGGTCTTCGGCCTCCCCTCGCACTACAAGTTCACCTGGGCCCACGTGCTCGGGTACCCGCTCGAGGACGCCAAGGCCGGCGGCCAGCGCCCTCGCCTGAAGTTCGAGAAGCTCTTCCACAAGGACACCTTCGGCAACCCCTACATGCCGGATCCCCAGGTCGACGCCCTGCTGCGTGAGAAGGGGATGATCCAGGAGCAGGCGCCGCTTCCGGGCCGCATCGAGGAGCTCGACGCCCTCGCCGAGCGATTCGGCCGCGACCCCGGCTGCGTCCACTGGCCCGGCCGCGAGATCGAGCGGCTCATGAACGACGACGACTGGGACTTCGGCCCGCGCATCCGCGAGCACGCCCAGAAGGTCATCGACGCCGGTGGGCTCCCCGACTACCCCGAGGAGATGCGCGAGACCTTCACCCGCATCATGGAGGAGCGCGGGCTCGACACCTCCAAGTACCTGAGCTGACGACCGTCGGTGGCTCACTCGACGCACACGCCGGGGCGCAGCCCCCTCCCGGCCGGGTGAGGCACCGCCGTCGTGGAGCGGGGCGGGAGCCGGAACCGGCCCCCGCCCCGCTCCGCAGGTCCCCTGCCGGGCAGGCGGGCAGCCGCCCCGACCCGCTCGATCGGCCTGCCCCCGCGGCCATGTGCCGGCCCTGCGCACGCGACGCTGCGTGACGGCGTGCCGGCTCCGAACAGGTCCTGTCCGGACCTGGTGGTGGTGGCCTGTGCCGACCTCGACTGCGACGCGCTCGGGTGGCTCGGCCTCGGCCGGCACGAAGCCCACGTCATGGCCAATGCGGGAGGCGTGGTCACCGACGACGCGCTGGCCGACCTCGTGAGCGCCCGCCGGGTGCTGGGCGTGTCGCGGATCGTCATCGTCCAGCACCACCCCTGCGCCCTGCTCAGCCCTGGCGAGCCCGCGGGATGGCCCCTCGACCCGATGGACCGCCTGCGCGCCTCCCTCCTGCGACTCGTGCAGGTGCCGCTGTTCCTGCCGGCGCACGCGATCCGCGGCGTCCTCGGCGGCGCAGGCGGACTCGCGCTGGTCGGCCCCCCCGCCTGATCCCCGTCCACTCAGATCGAGAGCAGAGACCATGCACATCACTCCCACGGGCGAGAAGCTCGTCACGGTCATCCCGGGAGACGGAATCGGCCCGGAGGTGGTCGGGGCCGCCCAGCGCATCATCGAGGCGACGGGCGCGCCGATCGCCTGGGAGACGCGCGACGCCGGTGAGCAGGTCTTCCTGCGCGGCCTGCCCTCGGGGGTGCCCCCCGAGACCATCGAGTCGATCCACAAGACCCGGGTCGTTCTGAAGGGGCCCCTCGGCACGCCCGTCGGTTTCGGTGAGAAGAGCGCCAACGTCACACTTCGCAAGCTCTTCGAGACCTACGGCAACCTGCGCCCGGTCAGGGAGCTCCCGGGAGTGATCACGCCCTACAGCGGTCGCGGCATCGACCTCGTCATCGTCCGTGAGAACGTCGAGGACCTCTACGCCGGGATCGAGCACCAGCAGACGCCCGGCGTGGCCCAGTGCCTCAAGCTGATCTCGCGCAAGGGCTGCGAGAAGATCAGCCGGCTCGCCTTCGAGGTGGCCCGCGCAGAGGGCCGAGGGTCGGTGGCGTGCTTCACGAAGTCGAACATCATGAAGCTCACCGAGGGCCTGCTGAAGCGCACCTTCGAGGAGGTGGCGCTCGAGTACCCCGACATCGAGTCGTGGCACGTCATCGTGGACAACGGCGCGCACCAGCTCGTGAAGAAGCCCGAGCAGTACGAGGTGATCGTCACCACCAACATGAACGGCGACATCCTCAGCGACCTCACATCCGCGCAGGTGGGTGGTCTCGGGTTCGCGGGCTCGGCCAACATCGGCACCGACGTGGCGATCTTCGAGGCCGTCCACGGCAGCGCGCCCAAGTACGCCGGCCGTGACGTGATCAACCCGACGGCGCTCATCCTCTCGGCGGTCATGATGCTCCGCCACCTCGGCGAGTTCGAGGCGGCCCTCGACATCGAGCACGCCATCATCGCGACTCTCGAGGACGGGACCACCGTGACCCGCGACGTCGTCGGCGACGAGGCGGCCGCGTCCACGACCGCCTACACCGACGCGGTCATCGCCAATCTGGGGCGCCGGTCGGAGCGCTGGAGCGTGAGGGAGCACCGCCCGATCCTGCTGCCGCGCGTCGCCCCGGAGCCGGACTCGGTGAAGGTCGCCGCACGCCGCGTGGTCGGCGTCGACATCTTCGTGGAGAGCGGCGACCAGGCCGAGGACCTCGGCCCGGCCATCGAGGAGATCACGTCGGGTCTGCCCGCCCGGCTGAAGATGATCTCCAGCCGGGGAACCAAGGTGTACCCGTCCATGGGGGCCATGACCGACTACGTCGATCACTGGCGCTGCCGGTTCGTGCCCCTGCGCGAGGAGAACGAGGTCTCGGACGAGACCATCACGGCACTGATGGGCCGCATCGCCTCCCGCTACCGCTGGATGCACGTCGAGAAGCTCCAGGAGTTCGACGGCGAGCCCGTCTTCAGCAAAGCCCAAGGGGAGGACTGACGATGGCATCCGAGCCCCGCGATGTGGTCTCGAGCGCTCCCGCCGGATTGCACGACGCGCTCGCCTACCCCTTCTTCCAGTCGGTCTTCGACCGCAAGAGCCGGCGCA
>LNEQ01000221.1 GCA_001464995.1 Actinobacteria bacterium Ga0077541 | reverse complement strand
CAGCGCGCCGCGACCGAGCGCGCGACCCGTCTCGCCACGCTGCGCCTCACCCTCACCACTCAGGGCCCGCCCCCGCCGATCACCGGCGAGGGGCGTTTCACCGGCCCGCTCTCGCGCGCCGGGGAGCGGCTCGGGGACGCGGCGGCGTGGACGCTCGCCGCGGTGGTGCTCGTGGGGCCGTTCGCCCTGCTCGCCGCCGGCGCCGGCTGGGGGGCGCTGCGCCTCCGCGGCCGCGCGCAGCGCCGCCTGATGGGCTCCGCCTGAGCGGAGCCCCGCGGGCCTACGGCGTCCGGATGGTCGCCAGGTCCTCGGGGATGATCTCCAGGTGGGCGCGCAGGCCCGAGTCGCGTGCCTCGAGCCAGCCCCACCGGGGCCGGCGGTCGCCGTCGATCGCCTCGCCCACGCTGCCCGGGTTCACGAACAGGCAGCCTCCGGCCACACGCACCAGCGCGTGGTGCGTGTGGCCGCTGACGATGCAGTGGGGCCTGCCCAGATCCTCCACCAGGCGGGAGAGGTCCCTGTCGGACGTTTCGGCGCCGATCGCGTCGCGGGGATCGTCGGGTCCTCCGTGCATGAGGAGGATGACGTGGCCGCGCAGCTTCACCCGCACCACGAGCGGCAGGGCAGCCAGGTACTCGATGTTCGCGGCGCTGAGCTGGTTGGTGCTCCAGGCGCGGGATCCGACGCGTCCGGCCTTGGGGTGGTCAGGGTCGCGCCGCGGCCGGTTCGCGACCTTTCGATCGGTGTTGCCCATCACGCACGGCCAGCCGGTCTGACGGAGCGTCGTGACGCAGGTCTCGGGGTCGTCGCCGCGCATCACCAGGTCGCCCGTGCAGATGCCTCGCATGAAGCCCGCCGCCAAGATCGCCCCGAGCGTCGCCCGCAGGGCCTGCGCGTTGGCGTGGATGTCCCCGAGCAGGGCGAGTCGCTCAGGCACCGTCACCGATGCCGAGCGCCGCCTCCAGTCGCGGCCGGAACCGCTCCTTCTTCAGTCGCCTCCACTCGTCCATGAAGTGCACGTAGAGCTCATCACGCTCGCGCCGCCGCCGGCCGATCAGCGCGTGGACGCCGATCCGCTCGTCGGCGCGCCGTCCCACCTCGAGCCGGGCCTGGAACTCGCGGAACGCGGCCTCCGACCGCGGCCGCCGCCCCGGGCGCGCCGCGGCCTCGGCCACGAGCCGCTGCGCCGCGCCCGCCTCGCGGCCGGAGAGCCAGGCGAGGTGCTCCTCGAGCATCGGGATCTGGACGTCGCAGTCGTGGATGTCGCCGAGCACGTCCTGCAGGCCCGCGACCTCCTCGGTGAACGGCTTCAGGTCGCCCCCGAAGGCGACGCCGAAGATCTCCAGCAGGTAGCGCAGTCGCTTGCAGGCGATCCGCATGTCGTGCAGCTCGGTCACGTTGGCCGGATCGGCCACCAGGCCGTCGTACGAGTAGACCTCGTCGATGCGCACGGCCAGGATCGCCCGCGCGTTCGGGCGCAGGCGGCGGTCGGGGTCCAGGCCCTCGACGGCGCGGGGCTTGGCCATCAGCCCGCCGCCGGGGGGCGGGGGTCGAGCCGCTTCATCGTGACGCCCGTGTGCTTCTCCATGTAGCGCACCAGGCGCGCCTCGAACCCCTCGGCGTCGATGCGGGAGAACAGCTCGGCGATCACGGGAGCCTCGGCCGCCCGGTCCTGGCGGTAGCGCGCGATCAGCCCCTCGATGCCGGGCCGCTCGTCGGCGTCCATCGTCGCCAGGGTCGCGGTCAGCCGCTGCACCGCGACGTCCAGGTCGCGCGCGTCGCCGAGCACGTCGGTGATCTCCTTCACCTGGCGCAGCAGGGGGCGGAACGACTTCCGGGGGAAGGCCGCGTCGAAGGCGTCCATCGCGGCGCGCAGCCGGCGTGAGGAGACGCGCATCGCGTGCAGCTCCTCGATGTCCTCGCCCAGCAGCGTCCCCTCGCGGTAGCTCATCATCTCCCGCCACCGGGTCAGGATCACGCGCCCCGCGGCGTCCCGGAAGCCCGCGCCCGGCCGCAGGCCGGGGACATCCCACGCCCGTGCCATCGCGGCCTACTCCGCGGCCCGGCGGCGCACCATCACCGATTCGCGGACGGCGGTGCGCAGCGACTTGCCGCTCGCGATGACAGCCCAGTCGATGTCGAGCTCGGTACCCAGGTCGACCAGCGCGCGGATCACCGCCCCCTCGTCGATGTCGGGGCCCGAGAGGGCGAGGGCCTCCTTCAGCCATCCGGTCTGCGGCTTGGAGAGGGCGACCGTCACCTCGCGGCGGGCGTCCTTGCGCTTGGTGCGGATGGCGTCGTCGCCGAGCCGGACGTACACCGACGCGGGCGGCCCGGTGGGGGCGCCGAGAACCGACTGGTAGCTGACGCGCCTCATGCCCCGTCCCCCTGATCGGTCATGCCGGCCTCCAGGCTCAGGCGCCGGTCCTCGGCGAGGTCGCGGATCGTGTCCTCGCCGATCTGCTCCTCGCCCCGCTCGGCGGCGACGAAGAGGGCGTTGGCGAGCAGCAGGTTCACGAGCCGGGGCACGCCGCCGGTCTCGGCGTGCACCGCGCGGGCGGCGCGCTTGGAGAGGATCCGCCGCCCGGCGCCCGCCACGCGGGTGCGGTGCAGCGCGTAGGCGTCGACCTCCTCGGGGCTCATCGCGCCCATGTGGTACCGCACCACGACGCGCTGGGCGACCTGCGGCTGGCGCTCGATGCGCCCGGTCAGCTCGGGCTGGCCGAGCAGCACCACCGGCGCGCCGGGGCCGTCGGCACCGCGGTTGGTCAGCAGGCGCACCTCGTCGAGGGCGCGGGCGTCGAGGCGCTGCGCCTCGTCGATCGCCAGCACCACCCGCCGTCCCTGCTCGGCCGTCTCGGCGAGCCGGTGCCGCACGAGGCCGGCCAGTCGGGCCGCCGACCCGCCGGCCGGCTCGGCGCCCATCGCGGGCAGCACCGCCGCCAGCAGTGCCGCCGCCGTGCGCGGAGGGTTCGCCACCTCGGCCACGGCGAAGCCCTCCCCGTCGAGGGTCTGTCGCAGCGTCTGGGCGAGCAGGGTCTTGCCCGAGCCGATCTCGCCCGTGATGGCCACCAGGCCGCCGAGCTGGGTGATGCCGAACAGGATGCGGGCGAGGCCCTCGCGGTGGTCGGTGCGCTCGAAGGCGAAGCGCGGATCGGGATCGAGCTGGAACGGCGCCTCGGCCAGGCCCCAGTGGGCGAGGTACGACGGCGTCTCGGCGCTCACCCTGCCGACTCCAGCAGCAGGCCCTCGCGCAGGCCGGCCTGGCTCACGCGCAGGTCGTCCAGCTCGAAGGAGCGCCTCACGGCTTCGAGGGCGGCCGCCCCCGCGAGCGACAGCCGCACCCGGGCGGCCTCGAGGCCGGTCTCCTCGGCGATGTCGTCGGAGTGGGAGGCGGCGAGCCGCTCGACGGCGCGCACCAGGGCGTCGCGGTCGAGGACGTCCGTGCCCGCGAGCGCCATCAGCGCGAGCGCCGAGCCGCCGGCGGCGAGGGCCTCGCGTCCGTGGGCCGGGACCGTCACGGGATCGATCATCTCGCGCACGGCGGCGATCATCGGTTCCAGCAGGTCGATCACCGGAGGGTCGCCGGGGGAGAACCGCTCGGTCAGCGAGCGCACCCCGATCGGCACCGAGGTCGCCCAGCGCAGGCGCCCGCCCTCGCCGCCCATCAGCTCCAGGCTGCCCCCGCCGATCGGGCGCGCCCGCGGCGACCATGCCGCGGAAGGCGAGCTCCGCCTCCTCGGGGCCCGACAGCACCCGCGGCACCACGCCCGACGCGAGCTCGAGCCGGTCGAGGAGCTCGGCGGCGTTGCCCGCCACACGGGCGGGGGCGGTGCAGGCGACGACGATCCTCTCCACCCCGAGGGCGCGCGCCTCGGCCACCATCTGCCGCACGGTCAGCTCGACGAGGTCGAGGCCGTGGGCGCGGATCCGGCCTCCGGGCTTCAGGCCCGCCCCGAGCGCGGTCATCGCGCTGCCGCTGGCGATCGGCTCCACACGGCCACCGGTCGCCCGCGCCACGAGAAGGCGCGTCGTATTGGTGCCGACGTCGATCGCCGCGATCGGGGCGGGGGGAGGCGCGAGATCGTCGGTCCGCGAGGTCATCAGAGGCCGTTCCACGTCGGGGCGGGAGTCTAGCGCCGCCCTGGCGTGGCCTGGCCCGTTCACACCGTTGTTACAGGGCGGCGGGGCGCGTCCTCACCGCGCGGGCGCGGACGAGCGCGAGGCCGGCGACGACGGCCGCGGCGAGGGCCAGCGTCATCTGCCCCGCGACGATGGCGCCGCCTCCCGGCGCCGAGGCCAGCGCGGCGAGCAGGAAACCGGCGGTCAGCCCGAGCGCGTAGACGGCGATGGTCGCGGCGCTCGGATGGCGCCGCCGCCGCGGCGCCGGGACCTCACGGAGACGCGGCCGGGCCGGGGCGAGGGGCGCCTCGGCGAGCTGGTGGGTGCGAGCGGTTGCGTGCATGGGGGGAACTGTAGTTCGCCCCTCGGACGCGAACAAGTGTTCGGACGCCTCCCGGTGTTGCGGCCGCTGCAACACCGCGTGCGCCCCCCGGATCTGCGAACTGGCGTTGCGCGGGGGTTCTCGGGGGGGAATCCCCTACCTATGGGGGGGAAGATGGGTTGGCTGGTGGGGTGATGTGGGGTAACGTGGGGAAATGCAACGCCGGCTGCTCAGCGGGACGTACGAGTGCAAGCTCGACGACAGGTTCCGTCTGGCTATTCCCGCACGCATCCGCGAGCCCTTCGCGGCCGGGGCGACGGTGGGCTGGTGGATCGACGACTGCCTGATCGTCGTGCCCTCGCTGGAGTGGACGGGGCTCGTGGAGCGCACCTTCGGCACCATGAGCCTGTTCGACGACTCGGCCCGCGACATGAACCGCTTCATCATCGGCAGCGCGCTGCATCACGACCTGGACCGCCAGGGCCGCATCCCGCTCAGCGCCGAGCTCCGCGAGTACGCCGGCATCGCCGGCGGCACCGTGAAGCTCGTCGGGGTGGGGGAGTACCTGGAGGCCTGGGACCCGGGCCAGCTGTCCGAGCGATTCGCCCGGCTCCGTCGAGAGGGGGTGTCCGTCCATGCCAAGCGCCTTGCCGATCGAGTCGCGTAGGCCGCGCAACGGCCACGAGCCCGTCCTGGCCGACGAGGTGGTCCGGATGCTCGGCCTGCGCTCCGGCGAGACCGTCGTCGACTGCACCTTCGGCGCGGGCGGCCACGCGCGCCGGCTCGCCCCCGCCCTGGGGGAGTCCGGCCGCTACATCGCCATCGACCAGGATCCGGAGGCCGCGACCTGGTTCTCCGACCTGGCTGACGACGTCGTGTGCGAGACCCGGTTCATCCGGGCCAACTTCGCCGAGGCGCTGCCGCGGCTCGTCGACCAGGGCTTGCGGGCCGACGCCGTCCTGATGGACCTCGGCCTGTCGTCGATGCAGGTCGACCAGACCCAGCGCGGCTTCTCCTACTCGCGTCAGGCGCCGCTCGACATGCGCATGGACCCCTCCCAGGAGCGCTCGGCCGCCGACCTGGTCGCCGAGATGACCGAGCGCGAGCTGACCGACGTCATGCGCACCTACGGCGAGGAGCGCTACGCCCGCCCGATCGCCCGCGCCATCGTGCGCCGCCGTGACGCCCACCCCATCCTCACCACCGGCGACCTCGTGGAGGTCGTGCGCTCCGCCGTGCCGACGCCGGCGCTCTTCGCCGGCGGGCACCCGGCCAAGCGCGTCTTCCAGGCCCTGCGGATCGCGGTCAACGACGAGCTCGGCAGCCTGGAGGCGGGGCTCGAGGCCGCCTTCGCCCTGCTCGCCCCCGGCGGCCGGCTCGCCGTGATCTCGTTCCACTCGCTCGAGGACCGGATGGTGAAGCGCTTCATGCGGGCCCGCAGCCAGGGCTGCATCTGCCCGCCCGAGATGCCGGTCTGCGGCTGCGGCCGCACGGCCGAGGGCGCGCTGCTCGCCGCCAAGGCCCAGCGCCCGCGCCAGGCCGAGCTCGACCGCAACCCGCGCGCCCGCTCGGCCCTGCTGCGCGGCGTGCGCCGGGTGGACGCATGAGCACCCGCGCCACCGCGCGCGCCCGGTCGGCCGCCCCGGCCACCGCGCCGCGGCCGCGCACGCGCCCGGCCGCCGCCCCCGATCCGCGTCCGCGCCGTCCCGCCCCCGCCCGCCCCCGCAGCCGCCCGCGCGCGCAGCCGCTGTCGGCGGGCCTGCGCAACCCGCGCCTGTTGATCCCGCTGATCGCCCTGATCCTCGGCGGCATCGTCTTCGTCAACGTCGCCAAGCTCTCGCTCACGAACCGCACCGGCCAGGTGATCGAGCGCGCGCGCAGCGTCGAGAGCGAGACGGCCCGCCTCAAGGCGTCCCTCGAGGCCAAGAACGCCGCGGTGCGCCGCACCGCGCAGGGACGCCTCGGGATGGTCGAGCCCGCGCCCGGGACGGTCGGCTACCTCGACCCCCGCCCGGCCCCGACCGCGGCTCCGTAGTGGCGCAGGGCGCCCCCCGCCGACCGCCGGCCCGCCGGCCGCGCGGCAGCCGCGTCGCGTCGCGCACGCGCACGCGCCGCATCCGCGCGCTCACCGGCGTGGCCGTGCTGCTCATGGGCCTGCTCGGCGCCCGGGCCGCCTTCCTCGGCACCGTGCGGGCCGACGACCTCGCCGACCGCGGCCGCCAGGCCCAGCGCGCCGAGGTCGACCTCCTGGCCCAGCGCGGGGCGATCCTCGCCGCCGACGGCACCGACCTCTCCACCGACCAGCTCGCGGTCGACGTCACCGCCTCGCCGATGGTGATCGTCGACCCCGGCGGGGTCGCGGCCCAGCTCGGGGCCGCGCTCAAGCGCGACCCCAACGAGATCGCCAACATCCTCGCCAAGGGCGGCGGCTACGCCGTGATCGCGCGCTCCGTCCCGCCGGCGGCGGCCGACAGGGCGCGCGCGCTCGGCCTGCCGGGCATCTACTTCTCCGACACCTACAAGCGCTTCCTGCCGGGCCGCTTCCAGGCCTCGCAGGTGATCGGCCTGACCGGCGACGTGCACGAGGGCATCTCCGGGCTCGAGAAGCAGTACGACGAGACCCTCACGGGGACGCCGGGCCGCCGGGTCGAGGTGCGCGACCTGTTCGGGCGCCCGATCCAGGTGCTGTCCGACCGGGAGGCGATCGAGGGCACCGACGTGCGCACCACGCTCGATCCGGCGATCCAGGACTTCACCGAGAAGACGCTCGCCGCGACCCGCGAGCAGTACGGGGCCAAGAGCGCGATGGCGATCGTGATGAACCCCCAGGACGGGGCGATCCTCGCGATGGCCACCGTCCCGCGCTTCGACCCCAACGACCGGCGCGTGATCAACCCCGAGCTCGAGCGCAACCGCCCGGTGGTCGACACGTTCGAGCCGGGCTCGACCTTCAAGATCGTCCCGATGGTCGCCGCTCTCGAGGACGGCAAGGTGACCCCGGGCACCACCTTCCACATCCCCGGCGACAAGATCGTGCTGTACGACGGCAAGTTCACGCTCCGCGACGCGCACGAGCACGGACCCCAGACGCTCACCGCGACGCAGATCCTCGAGGAGTCGAGCAACATCGGGATCTCGCAGATCTCGCTGAAGGTCGGCCGCGAACGGCTCGAGGCGTGGATGAAGCGCTTCGGCTTCGGCGCGTCGACCGGCATCGACTTCCCGGGCGAGGCGGCGGGCTACCTGCCGCCGGGCGACAAGTGGTTCGGCACCGGCATCTACACCTTCCCGATCGGCCAGGGCATCACGACCAACCTGACCCAGATGGCCCGGGCCTACGCCGCGATCGCCAACGGCGGCGACCTGGTGACGCCCCACCTCGTGGCGGGACCCCAGGCGGCGGCCACCCGCCGGATCATGAGCGCCCGCACGGCCGCCCAGGTCGACCGGATGCTGCGCAAGGTGGTCTCCGAGGCCGGGACGGGCACCCTGGCGGAGGTCGAGGGCTACGACGTGGCCGGTAAGACCGGCACGGCGGAGAAGATCGACCCCGGGACGGGCCTCTACAACCACCTCCTCTACACGTCCTCGTTCGTCGGGTACGCCCCCGCGGACGACCCGCAGCTGCTGGTCGCGGTGGTGGTGGACGAGCCCACCGCCGGCTCGTACTACGGCGGGGATGTCGCCGCGCCCGCATTCGCCGAGATCACGGAGTTTGCCCTGCAAAGGATGAGAATCCGCCCGTGAGGCGCCGAGGGGGCGTGGTAGTGTCCGGCCCCGCATGACGCTGGATGAGCTGATCGGGAGCGGACTCGGAGGGCGTGTGCTCCCGCCGCCGGAGGGCACCCCGCCGACGGGCACGGTGACGATCACGTCGGTGGTCCAGCGGCCCGCCGACGCCGGGCCCGGCGCCCTGTTCTGCGCGATCCGCGGCCTCCGGGCCGACGGCCACGACTTCGCCGCCGAGGCCGTCGCCCGCGGCGCCGCCGCGGTGCTGGTGGAGCGCCCCCTCGACGTCGCCGTGCCGCAGGTGCTGGTGGACGACTCCCGGCTCGGTACCGCCCTCGCGGCGGCCGCGCTCCACGGGCACCCCTCCCGGGCGCTCGAGGTCGTCGGCGTGACGGGCACCAACGGCAAGACCACCTCGGCCTTCCTCCTCCACGCGGTGCTCGAGGCGGCCGGGCGGCGCTGCGGGTTGATCGGCACGATCGAGGCGCGCGTCGGCGGCGCGACGGTGCCGGTGCATCACACGACCCCCGACGCGATCGACCTCCAGGAGCTCTTCGCGCGCATGCGCGATGCCGGCGACACCGCCTGCGCGATGGAGGTCTCCTCGCACGCGCTCTCGCAGCGCCGCGTGGCCGGCACGCGCTTCGCGGCGGCGCTCTTCACCAACCTCACGCGCGACCACCTCGACTACCACCCCGACGTCGAGCACTACTACGCCGCCAAGCGCAGCCTCTTCGCCCGCCCGGCGGGCGAGGGCGACGATCCGCCGGGGGCGGCGAACCTCGACGACGAGTACGGGCGGCGCCTGGCGCGCGACACCGGGGCGCTCGGCTATGCGGTCGAGGCGCCGGCCGACGTGCGGCCGGCGGCCGCGACCGGCCTCGAGACCGGCATCCGGGCGACCTTCGACACCCCGCGCGGCCGCCTCGACGTCGAGAGCCGTCTGCGCGGCCGCTTCAACCTCGCGAACCTGGCGGGCGTCGTCGCGGTCGGCGAGCTGCTCGCCCTGCCGCACGACGCCGTCGCGGCGGGCATCGCCGCCGTGGCCGGCGTGCCCGGCCGCTTCGAGGCGATCGAGGGCGGCCAGCCGTTCCCGGTGATCGTCGACTACGCCCACACGCCCGACTCCCTCGACAACGTCCTGCGCGCGGCACGCGGCATCGTCACCGGCGGGCGGCTGATCGTCGTGTTCGGCTGCGGCGGCGACCGCGACCGGGGCAAGCGCCCCCAGATGGGCGACGTGGCGCGGCGGCTCGCCGACGTGGCCGTGGTGACGTCGGACAATCCACGCTCAGAGGACCCGGAGGCGATCGTGGCGGAGATCCTGGTGGGGGCCGAGGGCGGCCCGGCCGAGCTGGTGGTGGAGGTCGACCGCCGCGCGGCGATCGCGCGGGCCCTGGCGGAGGCGTCCGGCGGGGACGTCGTCCTGATCGCCGGCAAGGGCCACGAGCAGGGGCAGGAGCGCGCGGGCGTCGTGACGCCGTTCGACGACCGCGACGTGGCGCGCGAGCTGCTCGCGGGGTCGCCGGCATGAGGCTCACCGTCAACGAGCTGCTGAAGTCGGTGCCGGGGGTCCGGATCCCGGTCGGAAAGCCGGACGCCGAGGTCGAGGGCGCGTTCGTCGACTCCCGCGAGGTCGTGGAGGGGGCGGTGTTCGTCGGCGTCAGGGGCGAGCTCGCCGACGGCGGCACCTACGCGCCCGACGCCCTGCGCGACGGCGCGGCGGCGGCGGTGGTCACCGAGTCGGCCTGGCGCTGGATCGAGGGCGACGCCCTCGCGATCCGCAAGCCCGTGCTGGTCGCGCCCGACCCCCTCGCCGTCCTCCAGGCCGCCGGGCGGATCGCCCTGGAGCGCAGCGGCGCCCGGGTGGTGGGGGTCACCGGCTCCACGGGCAAGACCACGACCAAGGACATCCTGGTCGCGATGCTGCGCGCGGCCGGCGTGGCGGTGGAGGGGACCCCCGGCAACCGCAACACCGAGTTCGGCGTGCCGATGTTCCTGATGGGCCTCTCCGAGGGCTGCGAGGTGGCGGTCGTCGAGATGGGCATGCGGGGCACCGGGCAGATCGCCGCGCTCGCCGCGCTGGCGCCGCCCGACGTCGCCTGCATCACCGCCATCGGCCCCGTCCATCTGGAGTTGCTGGGCACCGTCGAGGCCGTCGCCGCCGCGAAGGCCGAGATCCTCCAGGCCCTCCGCCCGGGCGGGACGGCGGTGGTGCCGGCCGGCGAGGCGCTGCTCGAGCCGCACCTGGCCGCGCTCGACCCGGGCGTCGCGGTGGTCCGCGTGGGCGACGCCCCGCCGGTGGCGCTCGACATGGACCTCTCCAAGGCGTGGGAACTGCGCAACGCCGCCGTCGCCTACGCCTGCTGCGAGGCCCTCGGCGCGGCGCCGGCCGCGGGCGCCCGCGTGGAGGTGGCGCTGTCGGCGATGCGGGGGCAGGAGCGCCCGCTCGCGGCCGGCGGCGTGGTGATCGAGGACTGCTACAACGCCAACCCGGTCGCGATGCGCGCGGCGCTCGCCGACCTCGCGACGCGCAGCGGGCGCAGGGTGGCCGTGCTCGCCGACATGATGGAGCTCGGCGCCGACGAGGGGCGCTTCCACCGCGAGGTGGGAGAGGCCGTCGCCGCGGCCGGCATCGACCTCCTGATCGCCGTGGGCGAGCGGGCGGCCGCCTACGCGGCCGGGGCCGCGGGCGTCGAGGCGGTGCACATCCCCACGGTCGATGACGCGGTCGGGCAGGTTCCCGGGATGCTTCGCGAGGGCGACGTGGTGCTGCTCAAGGGCTCCCGTTCGATGCGCCTCGAGCGCATCGCCGACGCGATCGCCGGAGGCTGACGCTGCCCCGCGTGCTCATCGCCGCGATCTCCGCGGCCACGCTCCTGATGTTCCTCGGCCCGAAGTTCATCGCCTGGCTGCGCGCCAACGAGGTGGGCCAGTTCGTCCGCCCGCCGGGGATGATCCCCGCAGGCCACGCCGAGAAGCAGGGCACGCCCACCATGGGCGGCCTGCTGATCCTGCTGGCCACCACCCTGCCCTTCGTCATCCTCTCCAGCCGTAGCACCGAGGCGATGCTGGTGCTCTTCACCACCATCGCCTGCGGCGCGATCGGCTTCGTCGACGACTTCATGAAGATCGTCAAGAAGCGCTCCCTCGGCCTGTCGGGGCGCTGGCGCATGTTCGGCCTCCTGATCGTGGCGGCGATCCTGGTGTGGGCGTCGGTCGACGTCGTCGGCCTGCCGACCACGCTCACCGTGCCGCTGCTCGACCGCTCCTTCGAGATCGGCGTCGTGGCGTTCTTCGTCGTCGTGTTCCTGGTGGTCTCGGGCTTCGCCAACGCGGTCAACCTGACCGACGGCCTCGACGGCCTCGCGGCCGGCGTGTGCGCGATGGTGCTGCTCGCCTACACGGCCATCGCGTTCGTCTCCGAGCAGCGCGACCTGGCGATCTTCGGCGCGACGCTGGTCGGCGCGTGCGTCGGCTTCCTCTGGTTCAACTCGTTCCCGGCGGCCGTCTTCATGGGCGACACCGGCTCCTACGCGCTCGGCGGGGCCATCGCCGCGATGGCCGTGATGACCAAGACGGAGCTGCTCCTGATCGTGATCGGTGCGATCCTCGTGGCCGAGGCGCTCTCGGTCATCATCCAGGTGATCGTGTTCAAGCGCTTCCGGCGCCGCGTGTTCCTGATGACGCCCGTCCACCACCACTTCGAGATGGCCGCGTGGAGCGAGACCAAGATCATCGTGCGCTTCTGGCTCCTCGCCGCGATGTTCGCGGGCGTCGGGTTCACGCTGTACTTCCGCGACCTCCAGAACATCCCGACCCTGACCCCGTGAGCGGGCCGGGCCCCGCGCCCGCGCCGCCCTTCGACCCGGCGGCGGTGGGGGAGTTCCACTTCACCGGGTGGACGGCCGACTGGGCGGCCGGCGTGGTCGAGCTCGGCTACGCGCTCGGCGACGCGCACCGGTTCACCGAGCGCTACACGTTCCCCCTGCCCGCCGGCGCGCCGTCGCCCGCCCGCCGCGCCGCGCTCGACCGCGCCGTCCGGCTGCTGCACCTGGTGGCCGGGGTGAGCTACTTCAAGGCCGCGGTACCGCCCCGCATCGTGGTGGAGGGGGCGCCCCTCGGGGCACCGACGGCCGGCTTCCTCGGCCGCCTCTACACCCAGGGGCTCGGGGAGTTCGCCTACCGCAACGATATGCCCGGGATCGGGCGCGGCATCCGCTTCCCCTCCGAGGGGGAGGGCCCGTCACCGGCCGCCCCGGCCGCCCCGGCCGGCCTGTCCGCCCGCTCGCTGGTGCCGGTGGGCGGGGGCAAGGACTCGGTCGTCAGCCTCGCCGCACTCGCCGCGGCGGGCGAGGACGTGCTCGCCCTGTCGGTGGGCCGCAAGCCCTCCTCCGACGCGGCGGCCCGCATCGAGGGCGTGCCGCTGCTGCACGTCGACCGCGCGATCGACCCGGCCCTCTTCGCCCTGAACGCCGCCGGCGCGCTCAACGGCCACGTGCCGATCACCGCCATCGTCACCTGCGTCGCCCTCGTCGCGGCGCTGCTGCACGACTGCGACGCGGTGGTGATGTCCAACGAGCGGTCGGCCTCGTCGGGCAACTTCGACTGGCCCGAGTTCGGCGCGGTGATCAACCACCAGTTCAGCAAGGGCTGGGAGGCCGAGCGGGGCCTGGCGGAGGTGGTGGCGCGCGACGTCGCGCCCGATCTGCGCTGCTTCTCACTGCTGCGCCCGTGGTCCGAGCTCGCCATCAGCCGGGCGTTCGCGGCGCTCGAGGGCCATCACGCCACCTTCATGAGCTGCAACACCGGCTTCCGCATCCACGAGCCGGCCGTGCCGGGGTGGTGCGGCAACTGCCCCAAGTGCCGCTTCGTGTTCCTGGCGCTGGCGCCGTTCATGGCGCGCGACGCGCTCACGGCCGTCTTCGGGGCCGATCTCCTCGACGACCCCGCCCAGGAGGCGGGCTTCCGGGCGATCCTCGGCATCGATGCGGAGAAGCCGTTCGAGTGCGTCGGTGAGACCGACGAGGCGCGGGCGGCGCTGCGCGTCGTCGCGGCCTCGCCGGACTGGGCGGCCGACACGATCGTCGCCCGGCTGGCGCCCGCCGTCGGCGGGCCCGACGCCGGTGCCGTGGAGCCCTGGCTCCGGCGCTCGGGCGAGCACGCCATCCCCCCACGGCACGACCGGGCCATCGGTGCGCTTCTCGGAGCTTGAGGGGCTCCGCGTCGGGATCTGGGGCCTCGGGAGGGAGGGCCTCGCGACGGCGCGGGCCATCGAGGCGCGGCTCCCCGGCACCCGCCCGCTGCTCGTCGACGAGGGCGCGCCGCCGGCCGGACGGGTGGTCTCGTCCGACCCGGCCGACCTTCTCGCCTGCGACGTCGTCGTGCGCTCGCCGGGGATCAGCCGGTACCGGCCGGAGGCCCTGCGCCTGGCCGAGGCCGGGGTGCGCCTGACGACCGGCACGAACCTCTGGTTCGCCGAGCACCCGGACGCCGCGACGATCGGCGTCACCGGCACGAAGGGCAAGAGCACGACGAGCGCGCTGATCGCGCACCTGGCCTCGGCCCAGGGGCTGCGCGTGCGCCTGGCGGGCAACATCGGCACGCCCCTGATCGACCTCCTCGACGAGGATCCCGGGGGAGTCGACCTCTGGGTGCTCGAGCTGTCGAGCTTCCAGACCAGCGACCTCGACGCCTCGCCGCGCGTGGGAGTGCTCCTGAACCTCTACCGCGAGCACACCGACTGGCACGGCACGCAGGAGCGCTACTGGGGCGACAAGCTCGCCCTCTTCGCCCACCGCCCGGACATGCGCTCGGTGGTCAACGCCGCCGACCCGGCCATCCGCGCCCGCGCGGGCGCCTTCCCGAACCCCCTCTGGTTCCGCTCGCCGGACGGCTTCGACGTCGGCCCGGCGGGGATCACGGCCCGCGGCCGGCCCCATCTCGACCGTGCCGCGATCCCCCTCGCCGGCGACCACAACCTCGACAACGTCTGCGCCGCCCTGGCCGCCCTCGAGGTCGCGGGCGTGGAGGTCGCCGATCCGGCCGCCGCCCTCGCCGGCTTCCGCCCCCTGGCGCACCGTCTCGAGCCCCTCGGCGAGGCGGGCGGCGTCCTCTGGGTCAACGACAGCATCGCGACGATCCCGGAGGCCACCGTCGCCGCGGCGCGCGCGCTGGCCCCGCGGCCGACCGTGCTGCTGGTCGGCGGGCGCGACCGGGCGCAGGACTACGCGCCGCTCGCCGACCATCTCGCGTCCGGCAGCGCGGTCGTGGGCGTCGTCGCGATGCCCGCCAACGGCCCGGCGATCCTCGAGCGCCTGCGCGCGGCGCCGGTCGCCGCCGAGCTGGCCGCCGACCTGCCCGACGCGGTCCGGCGCGCCCGTGCCCTGGTCCCGCCGGGAGGGGCGGTGCTGCTGTCGCCGGGCGCGCCCTCGGGCGACGACTTCGCCGACTTCCAGGTCCGGGGCGACGCCTTCCGGGCGCTCGTCG
>LNEQ01000220.1 GCA_001464995.1 Actinobacteria bacterium Ga0077541 | reverse complement strand
ACCCTGAACGTCGGGTTCAGGGGCAGGTGAGCGGGGACGCCCCGGCGAAGACCCCTGGGCCGTGGCCACCTCCCGACCCGCCGCGCGGTCCGACGCCCGCTCAACGAGCGCCCGCGCCGCCCCGCGCCCCGCACCCCAGCCCCCGCGGGCGCCCGCCCGGCAGGGCCTCCACGCGGTCGGGCCCGATCGCGTGCTGAGCGCCACCGTCCTGGCCCTCGTGTGCTTCGGCCTCGTGATGGTGTTCTCCACCTCCAGCGCCACGGCTCTCCTGTCCGACGGCGACCCGCTGGGTCTCGCCCTCCGCCAGGCCGTCTACGCCCTGCTCGGCCTCGCGGCGTTCACCGCCTTCACCCGGATGTCGCCGGAGGGGATGAAGCGCCTCGGGCCGCCCGCCCTCGCCTTCTCGGCCTTCCTCCTGCTGATCGTGCTGGTGCCGTCCATCGGTGCGGAGGTCAACGGCGCGCGTCGCTGGATCCCCCTGGGGGGCCTCGGCAACCTGCAGCCCTCCGAGGTCGCCAAGCTGGCGCTGGCGCTCTGGGTCGCCCAGGCGCTCGCCCGGCCCACGGCGCGGCTCACGACCCCGGCGGGCCTCGCGCCCTTCCTCCTCGTGACCGGCGTGATCGCGGTCCTGATCCTGATCGAGCCGGACATGGAGACCGCGGTGATCTGCTTCGCGATCACCCTCACGATGCTCCTGGTTGCCGGGGCGCGGATGAAGCACCTCGGCGTGCTCGTCGGGGTGGGGGCGGCTCTCGCCACCGTCGCGATGCTCGCGGCGCCCTACCGGCGGCAGCGGTTCTTCAGCTTCCTCGACCCCTGGGCCGATCCGGACGGCGCCGGGTTCCAGAGCGTGCAGGCCCAGATCGCCGTGGGCTCGGGGGGGCTGCACGGCGTGGGCCTCGGCGACGGGGTGCAGAAGGCGTTCTATCTCCCCGAAGCGCACACGGATATGATCCTCGCGACGGTGGGGGAGGAGCTCGGCCTCATCGGCGTGATGGCGGTCCTCGCGGCGTTCGTGCTCTTCGCCGTCTGCGGATACCGCATCGCGCTGGGCGCCCGGGATCTCCACCAGCAGGTTCTCGCCGCCGGTCTGACCACGTTCGTGGTGATGCAGGCGGTCATCAACATCGGCGCCGTCCTGGGACTCCTGCCCGTGGCCGGCGTGCCGCTGCCCTTCGTCTCGTTCGGGGGCAGCAGCCTCATCATGCTCCTTGCCTGCACGGGGATCCTTGTCAACATCGGACGCCGATCACCGCGACACACCGGCCGACTCGCCGCCGTCGCCGACCCTGCGGGTGACGATCGCGGCCGGGGGCACGGGCGGCCACGTGATGCCCGCGCTGGCGGTGGCCGACGCGCTCCGGGCGCGGGGCGCTGAGGTCCGCTTCATCGGCGCCCGCGGCACCGGGGCGTCGGGAACGGTGACACGGGCGGGGTACGCCGAGGACCTGATCCCCCTGCGCGGGTTCGTGCGCCGCCTCTCGGTGCGCAACCTCTGGACCGTCGTGCTGGCGGCGACGGCGACCCCGCGTGCCGCGTCGCTGCTGGTGCGCCGTCGCACGCGGGTCGTGCTGGGCGGGGGGAGCTACGTCGCGGGACCCGTCGCGCTGGCCGCCTGGCTCACCCGGCGGCCGATCGTGCTGATGGAGGCCGACTCGCACCTCGGGGTCGCCAACCGCATGGCGGCCCCGCTCGCGCGCCGGGTCACCCTCGCCTTCCCGCTCGCCGGCCGCTCCGGGTCGCGGTACGTGGTCACCGGCCGCCCGGTCAGCCGCGCCGTCGCCGAGGCCACCCGCACCGCAGGGCGGCGGGCGTTCGGGCTCGATCCCGGCGCCACGGTGATCCTGGTGGTCGGCGGCAGCCAGGGCGCGCGGACGCTCAACCTCGCCGCGATCGAGGCCTTCGGGGACGATCCGCCCTTCGAGGTGATCCACGTCGCGGGCCCGAAGCAGGTCGACGAGGCGCGGGCGCTGCTCGAGGCCCACGCGCCCGGCGCCCGCTACCGCCTGCTCGGCTGGCTCGACAACCTCCCCGAGGCGATCGCGGCGGCCGACCTCGTGATCTCCCGCTCGGGTGGATCGGTGTTCGAGCTCGCCGCCATCGGCCGGCCGTCGATCCTGGTGCCGTATCCGCAGGCCACCGGCGACCACCAGGCCAAGAACGCCCGCTGGCTGGCCGAGGCCGGGGCCGCGATGGTGCTGCCCGACGCCGACTGCACCGGCGAGCGCCTGCGCGGGCTCGTCGGGGCGCTGCTGGCGGACCGTCGCCGCCTCGATGCCATGGCCGATTCGGCCCGGGCCGTGGGGCGGCCCGACGCCGCCGAGCGCGTCGCCGACGAGGTGTTCGCCGCGGCCGCCCGCCGCCGCCGGTTGCCCCGTCCGCGCCTGCCCCGGCTGCGGCGGCGCGGGCGCGGGTGAGCGGCCCGGCGGCGGCCGGGCCCCGCTCAATCCACATGGTGGGGATCGGGGGCGCCGGCATGAGCGGGCTCGCCCTGCTCGCCCGGGAGGCGGGCTACGCCGTGGGCGGCACCGACCGCGACGAGTCGCCCATGCTCGACACGCTGCGCCGGGCCGGCATCGCCGCGCGCGCCGGCCACGGCGCGGACGCCCTCGCCCCCGGTGCGGCGGCCCTGGTGGTGTCGACGGCGATCGCCGCCGAAAACCCGGAGCTCGCGGAGGCGCGACGGCGCGGGATCCCCGTGCTGCACCGCTCGGAGCTGCTCGCGGAGCTGATGGCGGGCCGGCGCGGGCTGGCCGTCGCCGGGGCCCACGGCAAGTCGACGACGAGCGCGATGCTCCACGCCGCGCTCGGCGACTCGTCGGCGTGCGTGGGCGCCACCATCGCCGGCGGCCGCGGCACGGGAGCGGTGTGGGGCACGGGCCCGTGGTTCGTGGCCGAGGCCGACGAGAGCGACCGCTCCCTGCTCAACCTGGCCCCCGAGGCGGCGATCCTCCTGAACGTCGACCACGACCACCACGCCACCTACGCGACGCTCGAGGAGGTGCGCGAGGTGTTCCGGGCGTTCGTCGCGCGGCTCCCCGCCGACGGCGTCCTGGTGGTGGGCCCCGACGAGGACGCCCGCGCCTGCGCCGCGGACGCGCCCTGCGCCGTTCGCCGGGTCGGCGACGTGGAGGGGTCCTTCTGCCGGGTCGAGCGCGCCCCCGGCTCGCCGGCCTTCACCCTCGCGCTGGCCGACGGCCGGCGCATCGCCGTGCCCCTGGCCGTGACGGGGCTGCACAACGCCGAGAACGCCGCCTGCGCCCTCGCGCTCGCCGACTGGTGCGGCGCCGACCTGGAGGAGGCCGCCCGGCGGCTGGCGGGCTTCACCGGGGTCGGGCGCCGCATGGATCCGAGGGGGGCGGCGGCGGGCGTCGAGGTCATCGACGACTATGCGCACCACCCGGCCGAGATCCGCGCGACGATCGCCGCCGCCCGCGAGCGCGATCCCGCCCGGGTCGTCGTGGTCTTCCAGCCGCACCTGCCCTCGCGCACGCGTGCGCTCGGCGCCGAGCTGGCCGAGGCCCTCGGTGCGGCCGACGTCGCGATCGTCACCGACGTCTACCTCGCCCGGGAGCCCGCCGATCCGGCGGTGACGGGGCGCGGGGTCGCCGAGCGCGTCCCCGTCCCGGCCCGCGCCGTGTACGCGCCGAGCCTCGCCGACGCCGCCGACGCGGTGATGGCCGAGGTCCGCCCGGGAGACCTCGTGCTGACGATGGGGGCGGGCGACATCACGTCTCTCGGGAAGGAGTTGGTGGGTCGCCTGGAAAGACTCTCCGGTGATGGCGACCGCGACCCTCTCTCCGACCCTGCCTGACCTCCAGCCCGACGCCCCGCTCGCACCGCTCACGACGATCCGCGTCGGCGGCTCCGCCGACTGGCTGTGCCGGGCGGCCTCCTTCCGCGACGTGGTCGGCGCCCTCGCCTGGGCGCGCGAGGCCGGCGTGCCGGTGGCCGTCGTCGGCCGCGGCTCCAACCTGCTCGTGTCGGACGCGGGCTTCCGCGGCCTCGTGCTGCGACTGGTCGGGCGCCTGACGACGATCTCCGTGCGGGGCACCGACGTGTGGTGCGGGGGCGGCGCGTCGCTGCCGCGCGCCGTGCAGCGCGCCGCCGCGAACGGTCTCGAGGGGCTCGAGTGGGGTGCCAGCATCCCGGGCACCGTCGGCGGCGCGGTCGCGATGAACGCCGGCGCGCACGCGGGCGAGCTGGCCCACGACCTGCGCTGGGCCGTGATCTGCGGGCCCGACGGCCGTCGCCGCGTCGGTGTGGACGATCTCGCCCTGGGCTACCGGCGCTCGTCGGTCGCCCCCGGAGAGGTGGTGGCGGCCGCCGGCTTCGCCCTGCGGCGGGGCGACCCCGAGGTCATCGCGGCGCGACTCGCCGACTTCCGCGCCCGCCGGCGGGCCACCCAGCCCCAGGGCGTGCGGACCTTCGGCAGCGTCTTCACCAACCCCCCGGGCGACTCGGCCGGCCGCCTGCTGGAGGCGGCCGGGTGCAAGGGGCTCGCCCGCGGAGGCGCTCGGTTCTCACCGGTGCACGCCAACTTCATCGAGGCCTCCCCGGGCTGCCGGGCCGCCGACGTCCTGGCCCTGATGTCGGAGGGGCTCCGCCGCGTGGCCGGCGCGGGCGGTCCGGTCCTCACCCCCGAGGTGCGCTACCTCGACCCCGTGCGGGGCGTGATCCACGCGCCGGTGGAGGCCCCGTGAGCACCGCCGGCCCCAGCGCCCCGCGCACCCGGCCTCACCCGGCCGTCGTCGAGCGCCGCCGAGCCGTCGCGCGCGCACGCGGCCGCCGCCGCCGCTCGGTGGTCCTGATCGCCCTGGGGGTCCTCGCGGCCGCGGCCGCGCTGTACTGGATGGCCACCGGTCCGCTGGTGGCCGTCGGCGGCGTCTCGATGACCGGGTACGACCGGGCCGACCGCGCCGAGCTGGAGAGCGCCCTGGAGGCCGCGGCGGGGGAGGGGACGATCCTCTCGCCGGCCACCGGCGAGATGCGCGCGGCCGCCCGCGAGTTCGCGTGGGTCGAGTCGATCACCGTCGTCCGCAGCTGGCCCCGGTCGCTGGCGGTGCGCGTCGTCGAGGCGACGCCGGCGGCGGTCGCCGCGTTCGAGGACCAGGCCGTGCTGGTGTCGGCCGACGGCAGGGTGCTCGGGGTGAAGGACGCGACCCGCGGCCTCGGCTGGCTGCGCCTCGGCGCGGTGCCGCCGGGGGAGGGGGGCACGCTCCCCGCGGCGGCCCGGGCGAGCCTCGCGTTCATCGCCGCCGCGCCCCCGGAGGTCGCCGGCCGCGTGCGGGCGCTCCGCGCGACGCCCGAGGGCCTGGTCGTCGGCCGCGTCACCGACGGACCCGACCTCCGGCTCGGGGCTCCGGAGCGCATGGCGGCGAAGGCGAGATCGCTCGCTCTGCTGCTCGCCAGCCTGTCTCCGGAGGAGGAGGCGTCGGCCTCCTACATCGACCTCTCGGTGCCGGAGAACCCGGCCCTCGGACCGGCGTCGTAACCCTCAGATATGAGTCGAGGGTTGACCGGGTTGGTCGCCACAACCCTCAAGTCATGAGTGAGATCGCCTTGACACATGGGAGGGGCGTCTCTAGTTTCCAGGCTGGCGAAGCCGTGCCTCAGCCAGGTCGATCCGGGCCAGAGAGACGTCTTTCCAGCCTCGACCCCAACTCGAGGCTGTCCTGTATCACCGCATGAGCAGTGCCGATCGGGGGATTCCGGTGGAGACGAGCAACTACTTGGCGGTCATCAAGGTCGTCGGCGTCGGCGGGGGTGGCGTCAACGCCGTCAACCGCATGATCGATGCCGGCGTGCGCGGCGTGGAGTTCATCGCCGTCAACACCGACGCCCAGGCGCTGTCCATGTGCGACGCCGACGTGAAGATCCACATCGGCGGCACGATCACCAAGGGTCTCGGCGCGGGCGCCGACCCGCGCGTCGGCCGCGACGCCGCCGAGGAGAGCCGCGAGGAGCTGAAGGAGGCCGTCCGAGGTGCGGACATGGTCTTCGTCACCGCCGGCGAGGGCGGCGGCACCGGTACCGGCGCGGCGCCGGTGATCGCCCAGATCGCCCGCGAGCAGGGCGCGCTGACCGTGGGCGTCGTCACGCGTCCGTTCTCGTTCGAGGGCGCCCAGCGCACCCGCCGCGCCGAGGACGGCATCGAGGAGCTGCAGAAGCAGGTCGATTCGGTGATCGTCATCCCGAACGAGCGCCTGATCCAGGTGGTCGAGCGCCGCACATCGATCATCGACGCCTTCCGCATGGCCGACGACGTGCTGCGGCAGGGCGTGCAGGGCATCACCGACCTCATCACGGTGCCGGGTCTGATCAACCTCGACTTCGCCGACGTGCGCACGATCATGCAGGACGCCGGCGCGTCGCTGATGGGCATCGGCACCGCCTCCGGGGAGAACCGGGCGGCCGAGGCCGCCAAGGCCGCGATCTCCTCGCCCCTCCTCGAGACCACCGTCGCCGGCGCGACCGGCGTGCTGCTCAACATCACCGGCGGCGCCGACCTCGGCCTCTTCGAGATCGACGAGGCCGCGGGCATCATCCGCCAGGCGGCCCACGACGACTGCAACGTCATCTTCGGCGCGGTCATCGACGAGGGCGCCGGCGACAGCCTGCGGGTCACCGTGATCGCCACCGGCTTCGACGGCGCCGAGGCGCCGCAGGCCTCGTCGTCCGCCCCCGAGCCCCGCTTCGGTCGCCGTGAGCGTGAGCGCGAGCCGGTCCCGGCCCGCCGGGCGCCTCAGCCGGTCGAGACCGGCCGCCCGCCGATCACCCTCGACTCGTCCGAGCGCAAGGGCTTCGAGATCCCCGACGACGCGCTGGAGATCCCCGACTTCCTGAAGTGAGGCCGGCCTCAGCGGGCGAGAAGCGCCGCGCCGAGCCGCGCGGTGACGTGCAGCATGCGCGTCCGCCCGTCGTTGACCGTCACGAGGGCGGCCCGGTCGCGGGCGGGTGAGACGACGGCCGTGGCGACCCACATCCGGTTGGAGCCCTGCTGGGCGACGCCGACGCCCGCGAGCCCGGCGTTCGGGGCCGGGTGGGCCCACCCCATGCCCTGGGCCGGGCCGCCCCCGGGCGGCACGGTGAGGATGCGGTCGATCGAGGCGGGCGAGAGGTGGGTGGCACCGCCCTCGAGGAACTGGGCGACGAACCGCGCCCAGTCGGCCAGCGTCAGGTGCAGCGTGCCGGCCGGCCCGAGCAGGGGCGGGTTGTCGGCGGGCCGGGGACGCCGCCCGCCCCCGGCCGGATCGACCGGGCGCCCGCGGCCCGCTCCGACCAGACGCGGGGCGTGGCCCCACGGCTGGTCGCCCACCGGGGCGCCGAACCCCGCCGACCGCACGCCGAGGGGGGCGAGCAGGAGCGCGACGATCGCGTCCTCCCAGGCGGTCCCGGTGACACGCTCGATCGCGGCCCCCGCGAGGACGTATCCGAGGTTTGAGTAGAGGAAGCGGCCGGGACGGCGGGGAGGGCGGGCGAGGGCGGCGGCGGCCGCGGCCGTGCGCTGCTCGGTCAGCGGCCGCCGGTCGGCGTACGCCGACCGCATCCCGGCGAGGTCGAGGTTGGCGGCCAGCCCGGCCCGGTGGGTCAGGACCTGGTCGATGGTGATCGACTCCCAGCCGGGCGCGGCGGCGCCCGCGAGGTCGGGCAGCAGCTCCGTCACCGGGGCGCCCCACCGGGCCCGGCCGTCCTCCACCAGGCGCGCGTAGAGCGAGGCCGTCATCGACTTGGCGCACGACCCGATGTGCCAGAGATCGTCGTCCCGGACGGGGGCGTCGCCTCCCCGGATCCTGGTCCCGGCGACGGCGATGCCGGTCGCCCCCGTGGCGTCCACCAGCGCCGCGCCGAGGGCCGGCGGCCGGTGGCGCCGGTGCGCGGCCGCGACGGCCTCGGCGAGGGCGGCTGCGGTCATCCGTCGTCCTCCGGGGCGTCGGGGCCCGCCAGGTCGAGGGCGCACGATAGAGCTGCGAGCAGGGGCACGACGTGGGTGCGGCGCAGCGCGTAGGTGCCGCGCACCGGCTGGTGGACGAGGCCCGCGCCGAGGAGCTCCTTGAGATGGTGGAAGAGCCGGCCGGTCGACGACGCGTCGATGCGCGACGACAGGGCGGCGGTGGGCAGGGGGCCGTCGAGGAGCGCGCGCACGATCTCCACCCTCGTCGGGCTCGCCAGGGCCGCGAAGACGCCCGCCGGGATCGCGCTGCGGCCCCCGCGCACGTCCTCCCAGCTGCGCCGCATCTCCCAGGCCACGGTGCCGCCCTCCCAGGGGCCCGCGCCCGCTGTGACGACGCTCGCACCGCCCGCGGCGGACGCCTCGACGAGCCCGCCGACGAGGCCGAGCTCGCGAGGGGCCGCCGCGGGCTCGGCCCGCGCCTCGAGCCTCCGGACGCGCTCGGCCAGGTCGCCGAGATCGCGGGCGAGGTCACGGGGCGAAGGGTCCATGGGTCAACGATACCGGAATTACGGAATTAGTGTTACGGGCGGCGTCGGACGCCTGTCCCGCGGGGCCGCGGACGGCCGCGTCCGGCCGGACACGCGTGGTAGCGTCCGATCGGATGGCGGCCGCCCCTGCGCACACCTCTCTGCACGGTCGCCACACGGCGCTCGGGGCGCGGATGGGCGAGTTCGCGGGCTGGGACATGCCGCTCTACTACTCGACCGCGTCCGCTGAGCACCGGGCGGTGCGTACGGCCTGCGGGCTGTTCGACGTCTCGCACATGGGGCAGCTGGAGGTGTCGGGTGCGGCGGCGCGGGAGGGGCTGTCGCGCGCGCTCACCAACGACCTCTCGGAGATCGGGCCCGGGCAGGGCCAGTACTCGCTGCTCTGCCAGGACGACGGCGGCGTGATCGACGACCTGATCGTCTACGCGCTCGCCGACCGCTACCTGCTGGTGGTCAACGCCTCCAACATCGCGGCCTGCCGCGAATGGCTCGCCGAGCGCCTGCCCACCGGGGCCGATCTGGCCGACCGCTCGCCCGAGGTCGCCATGCTGGCGCTCCAGGGCCCGCGCTGGGCCGAGGCGCTGCGTCCGCTGGCGGCGACGCCGCTGGCCTTCTCGCTCGACTACTTCGACATCGGTGAGGACGTCATCGCCGGCGTCCCCTGTCTGATCGCCCGCACGGGCTACACCGGCGAGCCCGGGGTCGAGCTGATGTGCCCCTGGGACGGCGCGCCGGCGATCTGGGACGCGCTGATGTCGGTCGAGGGCGCCCCCGCCCCCGCGGGCCTCGTGGCGCGCGACACCCTGCGCCTGGAGATGGGCTACCCGCTCTACGGCCAGGAGCTGTCGCGGGAGCGCACGCCGATCGAGGCCGGCCTGAAGTGGGCGTGCGACATCGTCGGTGGCGGCTTCGCCGGGGCCGAGGTGATGCGGCGGCAGGTGGAGGAGGGCACCGCCGACCGGCTGGCGATGTTCCGCCTCACCGAGCCCGGCATCCCGCGCCCCGGCCAGGACGTCCTGATCGACGGCCGGCCCGCCGGGCGGGTCACCAGCGGGACGCTCTCCCCATCCCTCGACGTGGGCATCGGCATGGCGTACGTGCCCTCCGCGTCGGCCGCGCCCGACACCGATCTGGTCATCGACGTCCGCGGGAAGCCCAAGGCCGCCCGCACCGCCCGCCGCCCGCTCGTGGCGACATCCCCGAAGGAATAGAGGAGCGCACGTGCCTGCTGCCGACGAGTCCTACCCCGCCGACCTGCGGTACCACCCCGAGCACGACTGGGTGAGGGCCGACGGAGACGAGCACGTCTTCGGGATCACCTGGTACGCGCAGGACGCGCTCGGCGAGGTCGTCTACTACGATCCGCCGAAGGTGGGGGACACCATCACCAAGGACTCGTCCTACGGCGAGCTGGAGTCCGTCAAGGCGGTGTCCGACATCTTCGCGCCGGCGAGCGGCGAGGTGACCGCCGTCAACCCGGCCGTCAACGACCGGCCCGAGGTCGTCAACGAGGACCCCTATGGCGCGGGCTGGCTGGTGCGGGTGAAGCTGTCGGACCCGTCCGAGCTCGACTCCCTGATGGACGAGCCCGCCTACCGCGCGTACCTGGCCGGCCTGTGAGCCGCTACACCTCCCTCACCGACGATGATCTCCGCGAGATGCTGGCGGCGATCGGCGTGGACTCGATCGACGAGCTGTTCGACGCGATCCCCGCGTCGCTCCGCCTCGGCCGGCGCCTCGACCTGCCCGAGGGACTCTCCGAGCAGGAGGTGTACGCCCACCTGCGCGCGATGGCCGGGCGCAACGTCAGCGCCGAGGACGAGCTCACCTTCCTCGGCGCCGGCATGTACGACCACTACGTGCCGGCGCTGATCGACTCGATCCTCTCGCGCTCCGAGTTCCTGACGCCGTACACGCCCTACCAGCCCGAGATCTCGCAGGGCGGCCTGCAGGTGATGTTCGAGTACCAGACGGCCATCTCCGAGCTGACCGGCCTGCCGGTCTCGAACGCCTCGCTCTACGAGGGCCCGTCGGCGGTCGGCGCCGCGGCCTACCTCGCCAAGCTGGCCAACGGGCGCCGCGACGTCGTCGTGTCGCGCGGCGTCCACCCGCACAGCCGCGCCACGCTCGAGACCCTCGCGCCCGGGTACGGCCAGGCGGTCGCCGAGATCCGCCTGAGCGACGGCGTGACCGACCTGGCGGCCCTCGAGGCCCGGATCGGTCCCGACACGACGGCGGTCATCGTGCAGCAGCCGAACTTCCTCGGCGCGGTCGAGGACCTCGAGCCGATCGTCGCGGCGGCGAAGGCCGTCGGCGCCCTGGTGGTCTGCGCCTGCGACCCGCTGCCGATGGCGCTGCTGCGCACGCCCGGCGAGCTCGGGATCGACGTCGCGGTGGGCGAGGGGCAGTCGCTCGGCAACCGCCTCGACTTCGGCGGGCCCTCCTTCGGATTCTTCGCCGCGAGCCAGGAGCACATCCGGCGCATGCCCGGCCGCATCGCCGGCGAGACGCGCGACGTGGACGGGCGGCGCGGGTTCGTCCTGACGCTGCAGACACGCGAGCAGCACATCCGCCGCGAGAAGGCGACGAGCAACATCTGCACCGCCCAGGTGCTGAACGCCCTCGCCGGCGTCATCTACCTCTCCTGGCTGGGCAAACGCGGGGCGGTCGAGCTGGCCGAGCTGATGCTGCGCCGGGCCGACTACGCACGACGCACGCTCGCCGCCCTCCCGGGGGTCCGTGCGCTGCACGACCAGCCGGTCGTGCGCGAGTTCGCCCTCGCCCTGGACGCCCCCGTCGGGGCGGTGCTCGAGCGCTGCGCGGCCGAAGGGGTCAACGCGGGCTACGCGCTCGGCCGCGAGTACCCCGAGTTCGCCGACGGCCTGCTCGTCGCGATCACCGAGCAGCGCTCGCGGGCCGACATCGACCGCCTCGCCGACGTCCTCGGCCGTGCGGTCGCGGCCGAGCGATCCACCTCGATGGCGGGGGCGCGGTCGTGAGCGCCGGGGCCCAGACCCCGAACGGCGTGGCGACGCAGACGCCCCAGCAGCGCGAGGAGGTCACCACGATCTACGAGCGCTCGCGGCCGGGGCGGCGGGCCTTCAGCCCGCCGGCCCTCGACGTGCCCGAGCGCCCGCTCGACGAGCTGCTGCCCGAGCGCCTGCGCCGCGCCGCCCCGCCCGAGCTGCCCGAGATCGCCGAGCCGGAGATCGTCCGCCACTACAACGGCCTCAGCAAGCGCAACTTCGACCTCGACAGCGGCTTCTACCCGCTCGGCTCCTGCACCATGAAGCACAACCCGAAGCTGCACGAGCGGGTCGCGGCGCTCCCGGGCAACGCCCGCCTGCATCCGCTGCAGGCCCCGGCGCGCGCCCAGGGCGCCCTGGAGCTGATGTGGAACCTCGAGAGGGCGCTGGCCGAGGTCTCGGGGCTTCCGCACGTGTCTCTGCAGCCGAGCGCCGGATCCCACGGCGAGCTGGCCGGGGTGCTGCTGACCCGCGCCTACCACGCCGACCGCGGCGACGAGCGCACGCTCGTGCTCACGCCCGACACGGCCCACGGCACCAACCCCGCCACCGTGACGATGGCCGGGTACGAGGTCGTGAAGGTCGGCACCTCGCCCGACGGGGGCGTCGACCTCGAGGACCTGCGCCGCAAGGCCGACGACCGGGTCGCCTGCCTGATGCTCACCAACCCCAACACCCTCGGCCTGTTCGACCCCAACATCGAGGAGATCGCCCGCATCACGCACGACGCGGGGGCGACCCTCTACTACGACGGGGCCAACCTGAACGCGGTCATGGGCATCAGCCGCCCGGGCGACATGGGCTTCGACATCGTGCACTTCAACCTGCACAAGTCGTTCACCCAGCCCCACGGCGGCGGCGGCCCCGGCGCGGGCCCGATCGCGGTCTCGGATCGCATCGAGCCCTACCTCATGGTCCCCCGCATCGTGCGCACCGACGACGGCGAGGGGGGCGCGCCGCGCTTCGACCTCGAGGAGGAGCGCCCGAAGTCGATCGGCCGCCTGCGCGGCTTCCAGGGCAACTACGGCGTGTTCGTCCGCTCGTACGCCTACATCTGCTCCCTGGGCGCCGAGGGCCTCCGGGAGGCGTCGGAGATCGCGGTGCTGAACGCGAACTACCTGCTCGCGCTGCTGCGCCGTCCCGAGATCGCCCCGTACCTGCCCCTCGCCTACGGCGAGCGCTGCATGCACGAGTTCGTCCTCTCGGGCGCGCCGATGAAGCGCGACCTCGGCATCCGCACGACCGACCTGGCCAAGCGCCTGCTCGACCACGGCTACCACCCTCCGACGGTCTACTTCCCGCTGCTGGTGGAGGAGGCGCTGCTCGTCGAGCCGACCGAGACCGAGACGCGCGAGACCCTCGAGGAGTTCGCCGAGGCGATCGGGGCGATCCTCCGCGAGGCGGCCGAGGACCCCGAGATCGCCCGCAACGCGCCCTACAGCACGCCGGTGCGCCGTCTCGACGAGGCCGCCGCCGCCCGTACGCCGGTCGTGCGCCAGCCCGTCCGGGGCTAGCCGCCCGCCCCACCGGACGGCGCGGATGCGCTGGCCGTCCGGTGGGTTGCCCGCGCGCCGCGGGCGACCGTACAGTCGCCAGAACCGCCGATGCCGACCGCGCTCCGCCGATCCGACCTCTCCGACGCCCTGACCTTCGTCCGGGAGGCTGGTCAGGCGCCCGACTCGCACGCCTTCCGCCGGCACGTCCTGGAGCAGCTGCCCCGGCTCGTCCCGACGACGATGATCTCCTACAACGACATCTCGCCCGACGGCGAGCCCCTGCTGCTGCTCGACCCGCGCGACGCCTGGACCGAGGAGCGCGCCCGCGACTTCGTCCGGCTGGCGGGCGAGCACCCGCTGATCGCCCACTACCAGCGCACCGGCGACCCGCGGCCGCTGAAGATCTCCGACATGATGGGCCGCCGGGAGTTCCGTCGCACCGAGCTCTACCAGCGCGTGTACGGACCGATGGGCGTCGAGTTCCAGATGGCGGTGACGCTGCCCGCCGCTCCGGGCGCCATCGTGGGCATCGCGCTCAACCGCGATCGCACCGACTTCGGGGAGCGCGACCGCGCGATGCTCGAGCTGCTGCGGCCGCACCTGGCCCAGCTGCGGCGCGACGCGGCGGTGCGCGACGCCGCGCGTCTGCTCCAGTCGATCGTCGACCGCACGCTCGGAGACGAGGGGCGGGCCGCGATCGCGGTGGGCTCCGGGGGCGGGGTCGCCTACGCCAGCCCGGGCGCGCTCGACCTGCTCGCCTCCTACGTCCCGCAGTGGCGCACGCCCGACGTCCTGCCGCAGGTCCTCCTCGACTGGCGCACGCGCGAGCGCCGCAGGGGTCTGGCACCGTCGCGCGACCTGGTGCTCGACGGGCCGGAGGGGCGGATGCTGGTACGGCTGCTGCCGTCCACCGAGCCCGCCGGCCACGACGTCGTCCTGCTCCACGAGCACCGCATCGGGGCGAGCGTGCTGGCGCTGACCGGCCTGGGGCTGAGCGGCCGCCAGGCCGAGGTGCTGCTGCAGGTCGCGCGCGGGCGGACCAACGCCGAGGTCGCGCGCGCCCTCCACGTCAGCCCGCGCACGGTGCAGAAGCACCTGGAGAACATCTACGACCGCCTCGGGGTGCGCTCGCGCGCCGCCGCCACGGCCCGGGCGGTGGCCGCGATGCGGCACGACCCCCTGTGATCCGGCCGCGCCCGCCCCTACGCCGAACGGCGTATGGACAGCCGCGCCGCCGCTGAGGACGATCCGCCCGCCGAACTCCCGAGGAGACCAACAGATGCGCCGACGCACACGTCTCACCCTCGCCCTGGCCGCGGCCGGGACGCTGGCCGCGGGGTCGCCCGCGGTGGCGTCGTCCGCCGAGGCCGGCGGGTCGTCTGCCGGGGAGGCGGTCGTCATGGCCAAGCTCCAGCCGTTCTCCGCGGCGGCGGCGAAGGCCGTCGGGGAACGGAACGATCTTGTCCTGCGGACCACCATCCCGGAGATCGGCTGGGCCGCGTACACGGCTCCGGGGACCGCTGCGGCGGCCAGCGCCGCCCTCCTCCGGGACCCGGCCGTCTGGAGGACCCACCACGTGCGGCCCGGCGAGCGGCCGCCGCGCGATCTCATCCCGAACGACACGATCTTCACCCAGCAGGGGCAGGTCGTGGCCGGCCAGCTCACGGCCTCGTGGAACTGGCACTGGACGATCACCAACTTCCCGGCCGCCTGGGATCTCGCCCGCGGCGAGAACCAGCGCGTGGCGGTCATCGACTCCGAGTTCGACACCGAGCACATCGAGCTGAAGCCGAAGCTCCTCCAGGGCAAGAACTTCGATTCGGGCACGACCCGGTACCGCACCACCTCGGTCCGCGCCAACGCCGAGGACATCGCGGCCCAGACGTTGCACGGCACCCACGTCGCCGGCCTCGTGGCCGCCGTGAGCGACAACGCCAACGGCGTCCCCGGCGCCTGCTTCGACTGCGTCGTCGTCCCGTACAAGGTCTCGCTCCGGGGCGGCGCTCCGGGCACGCCCCAGGCGAGCGAGTCCAAGTGGGTGGCCGACGTCGCAGAGGCCCTCGTGGACGTGTCCAACCGCTCCGACGTGCGCGTGGTGAGCATGTCGCTCGGCACGGACCGTAACAACGCGCCGATGCGCGACGCCGTCAACCTGGCCCTCAGCAAGGGCAAGATCCTGGTCGCGTCAACGGGCAACAGCCAGCAGAACAACCCGGGCGTCCAGAACTACCCGGCCTCGTACCCCGGGGTGATCGGCGTCGGCGCGACCCAGCCCGACGACAACATCGCCCCGTTCAGCACCAACGGAGACTTCGTCGACATCTCCGCCCCCGGGCACGGGATCCTCTCGACGTGGGACTCCACCATCCCCGCCAACGCCCCGGCGTCGATCGCGCCGACGCACGGCGTGGGCTTCACGAACCTCTCCGGCACGTCGATGGCGACACCGATCGTCTCCGGTCTCGTGGCGCTGATGCTGCAGCTGCGACCCGACCTGAGCGCCGCGGAGGTCCAGGGCATCCTCGAGGCGAGCGCGGTGGACCTCGGTGCCCCGGGCAAGGATCCCGTCTTCGGCGCCGGCCGCATCGACGCGGTGAAGACGCTCCAGAACACCGCGGCGTTCGTCCGTCCCGGCCCGGCGCCGGACACCCGCAAGGCCGTCCGCTTCTTCTGGTCGTGCACGCAGGGCTCGCGGAACCTCCCGGCCGGGAAGGCCTTCCGCACCGTCCCGGTCCGCGCGAAGCTGGTCTGCAAGGGCCGCACGCAGCCGGCGCTCCGCAAGGTCGTGCTCGAGGTGCAGCGCTACGCGGCGCGCGGCGGCTGGAAGAAGATCGGGACGCTGCGCACGACCAACACGGGTCGCTTCGGGTTCACCCGCCGGCTCTCGACGGTCGGCAACTGGCGGATCCGCCTCGCCTACGCGGGCGACGCGGCCCTGAAGCCCTCCGGCTCCCTCGGGATCAAGGCGCGGGCCATCCCGCGCCGCTGAGGCGGGGCCGGGGTCCGGACGCGGTCGGCAGATGGCACGACGAGGAGCGCCGGTGAACGGGCGGTCGATGGTGCTCGCGTGCCTCGCGGCCGCCGGGCTCGCGGCCGGCGTGGGCGCGGCGACGGCCGCCGCCACGCCGCCGCCGGCCCACCAGGAGGCGGCGAACGTGACGCTCCGTCACGCTCCCACCGGGTTCCGCGTCGTCGCGCCGAGCGGCTACCGGCTCCGCGTCGCCTCCGGGGTCTACCGCATCACCGGTGGCACGGTGGGCGTCACGGTCCGCATCGTCCGCTCGACGCAGGGGGCACGGGCCTACGGCGAGACGCTGAGGCGCTCGGGTGACAGGGTCGCCCTGCGGAGCGGCGGCCGGGCGCGCTTCCTGATGCTGAGCGATGCCGGCGGCGTCCGCACGAGCCGGCTGGTGGTGCGCCGCGGCACGGTGCTGGTCGTGACGATCGGGACCCATCCGCGAGGGCGCGCCGCGCTGGCGCGGATCGTGAGCCGGATCGGCGCCACGGTGCGCGGGGGCACCCCCGCGCCGGCGGCCGGGAGCCCGTCGGGCGGCCGCCTCGTGCCCCTCACGCCCTTCCGCGCGCCCGACGGCGGAGCGACCGCCTGGGTCCCCTCCGACCCCGACTGGTCGATCAACAGCGTCGGAGGCGCCCTCGAGGGGTCGGGGCCGCGCGGCAGCTTCCTGCTGGGGCGCTCGTTCAACATCCTCTATCCGGGGGTGCTGCCCCCGGGGCAGCTGCCGGGCGGCTCGGTCGAGCACCCCTTCGTCAGCGCGATCGACGCCCTGGAGAGGGTCTGGCCCCTGATCAACCGGAGCCAGGGCATCAACATGACCGACGTGAAGATGCGCTCTCTCATCGGCGACGCCACGCTGCCGACGTTCCGCTCGTCCGGGATGATGGTCTACGACTACACGATCAACGGGGTGCCCTTCACGGGCGTCGCCAACGTGGCCACCGAGGATCGCCTGTCCGCCAACGGCACGTTCTTCTGGCAGATGTACATCTCGTCGATCGCCGTCCCCGACGACGGCGACCCGACCGTCGGCGCGGCGCTGCGACTGGTCTGGCGGAGCTGGAACCCCAGCGGCGCCATCGCCCAGCGCAACGAGCAGGCGCGGCAGATCCTCAACGAGATCAACCAGACCTGGCGCGGCGTGGCCGAGTTCCGCTCACGGACGGCCGACCAGCAGAGCCGCGACGTCAGCTGCCTGCTGCGCACCGGTCCGTTCATCGACGACAACGCCCGCGCCCTCGGGTTGCCGCCGCTCCTGGACTGCGACAGCACCTACGTACCGCGGACATGACCCGCCGACCCGCCTGCCGGCCCCGGGGGCCGGCAGGCGGGTCGGCGACGGTCAGCGCTGCGGGGTGCCGCTCTCCAGCTCGAGGTCGGCGCTGATCTCGTACTCCGACGCGCCGCCGGTCTTCTGGTCGATCGACCACTTCACCGGCAGCGAGAGGGCGGGCGACCAGTGGATCAGGTCGGTGCGGGTGCCCGGCGTGGAGCCGGTGAAGGTGCTGTCGGTGCGCAGCACGACCACCGGGATGGCCCTGCCGTCGAGCGTGGCGGTGCCCTTCGAGACGACCCGGCCGCGGTACTCCACGCCGAGCTCTCCCAGCGCGTAACGGCCGCCCCAGCTGTCGCCCACCGTGAAGCGCGTGGGGTGGTCCACCGAGGGCGGCGACACGTCGCTGCGGTCGTCGGTGCCGATGCCGAGGAAGGTGATCTTCGTGCGGCGCCAGGTGGCCGTCACGGCGTCCTCGCTCACCGCGAAGTCGGCCTCCTCGACGTGCTCCTCGGAGAGCCGCAGATCCTCGTGGTAGCCGCCCGCGATGGGCGAGATGATGTAGACGGCCTGCGCGGGCAGGTCGCGCTCGGCCGAGAGCACGCCGCTGCCGGCGCGCTCGTTGCCGGTGGCCCGGTAGCGGTAGACGCCCGGGGCGGGCGCGCCGGGCGGGGGGGTCGTGTTGGTGACGCCGAGCGCGCGGTAGTCCGCCAGCGCGCTGTCGCCGTCGGCGGTCGTGCTGGAGTTCGCGCCGGACCAGAGGAGGAAGCCTCCGACGCCTGCTGCGGCGAGCACGAGCAGCGCGACGAGGCGCAGGGGGCGTGTGATGAAGGAGATCACCGTCGTCCTATCGGTGAGGGGGGATGAGGAGACCCACTTCCCTCCCATCGGCCGTCGAGCCGCGGACTTGCGGCATGAGGCGATCCAGAGGCTCGGCCGCCCCGGGCGGTGGGCTCAGGACCCTCGCGAGGGTGCGCCGGCGAGATCCAGCAGCGCGCTGCTCCACGGCGCGGGCGTCGCCTCACGGTGGGGGCGCGCCAGCAGGTAACCCTGCCCGAGGGGCACGCCCAGCTCGCGCAGCGTGCGCAGCTCCTCGGTGCTCTCGATGCCCTCTGCGACGACCTCGGCACCGAGGTCCTTCTCGAGGGTCACCATCGAGCGCACGAGGGCCCGCTTGGCGTAGTCGAGGTGGATGTCGTGGATCAGCGAACGGTCGATCTTGATGTAGTCGGGTGACAGCTGGGTGACGTGGCGCATCGATGCGTGTCCCGCGCCGGCGTCGTCGATGGCGACCCTCGCGCCGCGGCCGCGGTAGTCGGCGAGCCGCGCGGCCAGGCGGGCGTAGTCGCTCACCGCGTCGTGCTCGGTGATCTCGATGACGAGTCTCTCGAGGCTCTGGTCACCGAGCGCCGTCTCCATCTCCGGTGCGAGGATCGCGTCGGGGCTCATGTTGACCGACAGGTAGGCCCCGCCCGGGATCGTGTCGCGCAGCGCCATGGCCCTACGGACGCACTCCACCTCGATCTCGAGGCCGAGGCCCACGGCGTGCGCCTCGGCGATCCAGCGGTCCGGCGAGCGCTGCGGCTCGGCGCGGAAGCGCGACAGCGACTCGAAGCCGAGGGTCTGCCCGTCGGTCAGCGATACGATCGGCTGGAAGACGGTGGTGATCGTCCCGGGCTCGGTGAGCAGCTCGGTGATCACCTCGCGGCGCTGGGCGAGCGAGGCGGTGTAGCCCGCCGAGTACTCGACGCCGTCGAGGCGGCCGCGGTCGAAGGCGACGACCTGGCGCTGGCCCGTGCGCGCGGCGGCCAGGCCCTCCTCGGCGGCGGCGAGGGCGTTGGCGGCGTTCTCGGCGTCGTCGGGAAGGACGACGTACGTGGCGCGTGCGGTGAGGCCGCCTGCGTTGGCGCCGGCGATCGCCTGCACCGACTGGGCGAGGTCGCGGCCGCTCTCGGAGTCGTGGCCGATTCCGATCCACGCGAACCGGTCTCCACCGAGGCGGCTCCAGACGCCGCCGCTCAGGTGGGAGCCCTCGAGCCGGGTCGCCAGATCGGCGAGCAGGGCATCGCCCGCGCCGTACCCCTCCTGCGCGTTCCACTTGCCGAAGCCGTCGAGGTCGACCGCGATCAGCAGCGCGGGCCGGCCGGACGACGCCGCCTGGACCACGCCGGCCACGTGGCGCGAGAAGGCGCGCTGCTCCAGGAAGCCCGAGAGCGGATCGGTGTCGGACTGCCCGTGCACCCGCAGCAGCGCGGTGAGACGCCAGAACAGGAGCGCGGCGGCGACCCAGATCAGCGGACGGAGGGTGGTGGGGGCGAGCGTCGCCGCGGGGCCGCAGAGCCCGAGGCCGATGGCCGCGAGGAGCGTCTTCGAGGGTCCGAGCACCGCCTGCGCCTCGGTGACCCGGATGGGACGTCGCGCGGCGAGGGCGATGAGCGCCATCGCCACCATGAAGCCCAGCATCGAGGCGCCCACGACCGCGGTTGAGGCGTGCCGCGTCAGCAGGTAGGTCACCAGGCCGTCGGTGAGCGCGAGGGCGATGAAGGCGTACGCGAACCAGATGAAGGCGGTCTGACGGGTCACCGCCGATCGCCGGACCGCGTTGAAGAGGGCCGCGATCAGCAGGAGGTCGAGGACGACCGGAACCTGCAGTGCGATGTTCTGCCCCGCCGGCAGCGTCGGCTCCCAGAGGACCGCCACGACGATCACGAAGAGGGTGGCCAGAACCGAGAGCTCGATGGCCCAGCCCTCGATGCGCTGCGCGCGCGACTCGTGGAGCGCCGGCTGGCGCATGAGCCAGAGGGCCCGGTACCAGAAGGGGTACGCGAGGAGGAAGCCGATCTGCGACCAGGCCGCGGGGCTGCGGACGTCCCCGCCGGTCGCGAGGAAGGCGATGTAGGGCAGGCAGCCGAGCGTCCAGCTGGCGAGACCCCGGGCGAAGAGCCTCCAGACCTGCGCCTCGACGCCGCTGGTGCGGGAGGCCGCCTCGCAGGTCGCGATCAGGCCGAGAGCGGCGAGGCCGCTGACGAGGATCACGCCGATCGCCGCGGCCACGGGCGTCGATATACGCCCCGCCTGCGAGAGGGCGGCCGCGGTCATCAGTGCCATGGCGGCACCCGCCAGCGTCGCGACGATCATGCGGTCGCCGAGCCTCTGGAACGCCACGCGGGGAACGTGAATCGCGATCACAGGTCGGGTATCGGCAGCGTCGAAGAAGCCCCTGAGCAGCGGGGACCGGCCCCGAGGAGAGCTCTCCGCTACGCGACCATCGGCGTCCGGGCCCGGCGGAGGATCTGGGCGAGCACATGCGGATGCCGCTCGGAGAGCAACTCGATCTGGGCGGCGAGGGTCTGCGTGACCCCCTGCTCCTCGATCAGCGCCTCCACCCACGCGCGCGGAGGCGTGCGGTGCGTGCGACGGTCGGTCAGCCACGAGGGCCCCGGCTCCGTGATGAGTGCGTGCATCCGGCGCTGGCTCGGGGTCGCCCTCTGCGCGCAGTGCGCCGCCAGCGCGGCGCCTCCGGTGAGCAGCAGCACGGCGGGTGCACCGTAGAGCGGACGCTCGCCCGCCAACTCCCGGGCGCCGGCCAGCGATCCGTAGAACCGCTCGTTCTCGGGGGCCACGGCCATCGGCACGGGGGAGTCGGGGAACTCCTCGAGGGCGACCCGCGTCATCGCCGCGAAGAGCCGCATGACGATCCGTCGCGTGCTGCGCCGGTGCTGGCTGCGGATGACGAGCGATCCGGCCTCCCACAGGGGGTCGTCGCTGCCCGCCCGGAGCGCATCGTTCTCCTCGGCGAACGCGCGGTCGGAGGGGAGCCCGAAGGGTCCGTCGGCGATCAGCGCGCAGGTGCCGACGGCCTGGCCCTCGATGCGGGCGACGAAGAAGACCGTGCCCGGATTCAGGTAGGAGGCGTGCATGCGCCGCCCCGAGGCCTGGGGCGCGAGGTAGCCCGCCTCGACGAACCCGTCGTGCACCACCGAGAGCGCGTCGTCGACGTCCTCCACCCTGTCGGAGGCGACGACGTCGATCTCGGAGAGGCTCTGCTCCGCCCCCAGGGAGCGGGGCGCCGACCTGGTCACGAACGCAGCCTGTCCGTGTAGGCGGGCTTGTGCTGGAAGTCGCCGGCCTCGTGGAACGGGTAGTCGCGATAGTCGTGGATGATCACCTCGGCCGGCGCGCCGGCGGCGACGGTGGCCATGTGGCGCAGCGCCGCGTCGATGCCCGGACCCGGCCGCGCCCCGTCGCGCAGCTGGACGTGTAGCACCGGGCGGCCGTCGTCCGGGGCGATCCGGAAGCGGCCGGTCAGCGCACCCGCGTGCGCGGCGGTTGCGAACAGGCCCTCCTTCACCAGTTCGGGGCGCAACGACCACCCGTCACCGCCGACCGCCGCGCCGCGGCGCCCCCAGAGCGCCACGGCGGGCCGCTCGAGCCGCACATCGCTGCCCTGGCGCTCGAGCTCGGCGTTGGCCACGGCGGGGTCCACCAACTCGGCCTCGTCGTCGAGGTCGTACCGCACCAGTGGCAGCAGGCGTCGCGTGAGGGCGGTCATCACGAGCGTCCTGACCCCGTCGTCGTGGACCCGCTCCTCCACGAAGAGGCGATTCGGGTCCCACGTGAGCAGGGTGGGGGAGTATCCCGGGTCGCGCCCGAACAGCGAGCGTCGTGCGAGGGGACTGTCGAGCGCCCGGCGGGCCGCCCGCAGCGCCGGGGTCTCGTGGAGCACGTGCAGTCCCACCTCGGCGGCGCCCATCGAGACCATCAGGCCGAGGCGCTCGGTGGAGTCCTCGCGGAAGCCGAACAGCTCCGACACGTAACGCCGCCAGCTCTCGGCGACCCACTCGCCGCCGACGAAGCAGGCGACGACCTGGGAGCCGAACTCGGGCCCGCGCTGGCGCAGGGCCGTCTCGGCGAGCTCCTTGAGGAACACCGGCTCGGCGGCGATGACCACCCGGTCGAAGCTGGCGCCGGCGCGCGCCAGAAGCTCGACCGCCATCTCGAGGTGCACCGAGGGGGTGGCGACCGTCGCGAGGCGGGTCGGGATCGCGATCCCCATGGGCAGGCAGTTGAGCAGCAGGGTCGAGGTGTCCTCGCCGCCGCCCAGGGCGCGCAGCGTGAGGTCGAAGGTGCGCTCCTGGGCCCGGCGCTCCGACCGCGAGGTGACGCCGACCGAGAACTGGCCTGTCGAACCGCTCGAGGTGAGCAGCTCGGCGGCCTCGGAGATGCTGCCACCGTCGACCCAGAAGTCGATGTGGTCGCCGAAGACCGAGCGCTTGTCCGTGAAGGGCACCTGGGACAGGCGCGAGATGGTCCGGTGGTCCACGCCGAGGCGCTCCAGGTGGGCCCGGTAGCCGCGAGAGGTCAAAGCCGCGCGCCGGAAGCTGCGCAGCGCCGCCCGCTCGCCCGCCGTCAGCGGGATCTCAGAGCGGCTCATGATCTGCGCCTCCGGTGTCGATGTCTTCACCGATTCCCCCTCGTTCCGCATCGGACGAGGCGCACGCTATCCCTGGGACCCTTCGGCGAACATGGTCAGAATTGACCATCTCTTCGCGACGACATCATGTCCCGAAAGCCTCGGAAGCTCATGGTGGGACCGATCGTGGTCCCTCAGTACGTTGTATCTGTCTCGACGCCGGAAAGTAATCCACGCTGCATCCCCGCCCGCACCGCGGCGGTCCGGTTCGACACGCCGAGCTTCGCGTTGATCTGCACCAGATGGCGCGCCACCGTGCGCTCGCTGATGAAGAGCCGCTCGCCGATGTCGCGGTTGCGCAGGCCGAGGGCGAGGTGCGCGAGCACCTCCAGCTCCCGGGCCGAGAGACCCGCCGAGGGGGTCGCCGGGCGCCTCTCCCGGGTCGGGATCCTGCGCCCGATCGCCCGGAGGCGCGCCTCGGCGCGTCGACGCCACCCCTCGGCGCCGATCTCGCGGAAGACCCGGCGGGCGGCCAGCAGGTCCTCCGCCGCCTGATCGGTGCGCCCGTCGGCCAGTCCCGCGACGAAGAGCGCCCGCGCCCCCCACCAGCGCAGCCCGATCCGCTCGAACGCCGCGGCCGCCTCGCGCAGGCGCCCCGCCGCCGCGTCGTCGCCGCGCCGTCTGGCGCGGCTCCCGGCGGCGTAGGCGTGGGCGGCGGCCGCCAGGGGCACGCCGGCCGACGCGGCGTCGCCGAGGGCGGACACGCAGGCGTCCGCGTCGGGGCCGGTCAGCACCTCCGCCCCGGTCGCCAGCATCAGCACCGATGTCAGGCGGTCGTCGGTGCCGCGCCACGCGCCGAGGGCCGCGAGCAGGATCCGTCCGGCCTCCGCCTCCTCGCCCGCGCTGAGGGCGGCCAGGGCGTGACCGGCCGCGACGGTGGCGATCTGCTCGAACAGCTGCGCCTCCCCGGCCGCCATCTCGGCGAGGTCGCGGTAGTGGCGCAGAGCGTCGCCGATGCGCCCCTCGGCGAGCAGGAGCCAGGCCAGGCCGGGGTCGGCGGGTGAGGGCGTGCCGCGGCCGAGCATCGTCCATCCCCGGGCCGCGCGCTCGAGCTCGCGGCGCCCCTCGCCCAGGTCCCCCGCCGCGGTGAGCGCCTCCCCGAGGTTCCCCGCGAGGACGAGCTCGTGGTCGATCAGGCCGAGCTCGCGGGCCCGGACGGCGCCCACGCGCGCGCAGGCCGCCGCGTCGTCGGGGCGGCCGAGCGCCAGCAGTACGTGGCTCTCGTGGATCATCGCGAGCGTCTCGTTGCGCTGGCCCGATCCGGTCGCACTCTCGCCCTCGCGGCGCGCGCGCGAGAGGTGGAGGAGGCCGCCCTGGCTGCCGCGGCCGCTCTCGGCCATGCCCATGAAGATCAGCGCCCGCGTGGAGATCTCGTCGGCGCCGGCCGCGCTGGCCTCCTCGCGGGCCTCTCCGGCGAGGGCCATGGCGTCAGCGAAGCGCGAGGTCATGACGGCCATCCCCGCCGCCTGCGTCAGGGCCTCGCCCCGTTCGGCCGACCGCGGCTGACCCGGATCGCTGCTGCGGGCGAGGTGGTCCTGCAGCGCGCGCAGCGCGGCATCGTGCTGGCCGAGGTTCCACCGGGCGCTCGACGCCGCGGAGATGCTCGCGAGGGCCGGCTCGCGTTCGCCCAGCTCGCGCCTGCCATTGGCAGCGGCCTCCAGGGACTCCGCCGCCTCCGTCCACGCCGACAGGTCGAGGAGCGCCATGCCCTTCTCGTGGAGGGCCGCGAGGCGGGCGGTCTCGCCCATCGGCCCGCTCCACCAGGCCAGCGCCCGCGCCGCGTGCGTCAGCGCGGCCTCCGGATCGCCGTCCTCGCGCGCCAGGCGGGCCGCACGGGTTCCGTACGCCACGATGGCCTCGGGGTCGGACGCGCCGAGCGCATGGCGCACCAGCTCGGCCGGCCCCTGTCCCGCGGCCCGGCCGGACACCAGCGCCGCGGAGTGGCGGCGACGCAGCTCGGCCCCGCCGAGCGCGGCCCGCACCACCGCAGGGGTGAGGCGGTCGGGGAAGGCCCACCGGACTCCGGGTGGGCCGGGCAGCTCCTCGAGGATGCCGTCGCGCACGAGCTCCTCGAGGCCCCGCTCGACGCGCGGCGCCGCCTCGCGGCACACCCGCGAGAGCACCTGCGGCGTCACCGGGTCCCCGATCACTGCGATCCAGCCCGCGAGGTCGCGCGGCCAGTGCCCGAGGGGCGCGAGCCGGCCGCGCACCGGCGCCGCCATGTCGTCCGGGAGGGGCAGCGCGGCCTCGCCCCCGCGCCAGCGGCGCGCGGCCAGGGCCAGCGGCAGGATGCGCCCGGGCAGGCCGTCGCCGAGCTCCCCGACCGCCCGCGCCGTCTCGGGCGCGAGCCCCGGCGAGGTTGCGGCCGCGAGCTGCGCCGCATCGGCGGGTCCGAGGCGCACGAGCTCGACGGTCGGGGCCTCGGCGGTGGCCTCGTGCGATGTCAGCAGCACCAGCGCGCGGGTGCCCTGCAGCCGGCGTGCGAGCAGGCCCGCGAGGCGGGGCTCCCCGGGCCGGTCGCCGAGCAGGACCACGAGCGGGCGGATGCGCGCGAGCCCGGCGGTGTCGAGTGTGTGTCCGGCGGAGCGGAGCGCCTGCTCGAGCCTCTCCATCCCGGGCCCGGGCTCCTCGGCGGGCAGGACCACCGCGCCCTCGAGGGACAGCCGCCCGGCCGCCTCGTGCGCGAGGCGCGACGCCCCGGCTCCGGGCTCTCCGGCGATCACCACCGCGCCCGGCCGGGCGCCCGCCAGCGCGAGCACCTCCTCGAGTGCGTCGGTCCTGCCGATCAGGCGCGGGGCGCTGGCGACCGGTGGCGGGGCGTCGGACACACGGCGATCGTAGGGGCACGGCGCCCGAGGAGCGAAATCCACCGCGCCGGGATGGCAGGATCACGCCGTGCTGCACGGCCTCGACCACCACATCATCGACGTCGCCGGATCGCGGGTCGCCCTGTCGACGGGCGGCAGCGGCCCGCCCCTGCTTCTGCTGCACGGCTACCCGCAGACGCGCGCGTGCTGGCACAGGGTGGTCCCGGCGCTCGCCCAGCGCTTCACCGTCGTCGCCGCCGATCTGCGCGGCTACGGCGAGAGCGCCAAGCCGCCGGGGGGCGAGGGGCACGTCGCCTACTCCAAGCGCGAGATGGCCCGCGACCTCGTCGGCGCGATGGCGGCGCTCGGCCACGCGCGCTTCGCGGTCGCCGGCCACGACCGGGGCGGGCGCGTCGCCCACCGGATGGCCCTCGACCACCCCGACGTCGTCGAACGCCTGGCCGTCCTCGACATCGTGCCCACCCGGACGCTCTTCGCGAGCACCGACCAGGCGTTCGCCACGGCCTACTACCACTGGTTCTTCCTGATCCAGCCCGACGGCCTGCCGGAGACCATGATCGGCCACGACCCCGAGTGGTTCCTGCGCGAGACGCTCCGCCGCTGGTCGGGTCGCGCCGAGCCGATCTCCGAGGAGGCGATCCGCGAGTACGTGCGGCGCTTCCGCGACCCCGCGAGCATCCACGGGTCGTGCGAGGACTACCGGGCGGCCGCGACGATCGATCTCGCCCACGACGCGGAGGACGCGGGCACGCCGATCGCCTGCCCGCTGCTGGTGCTCTGGGGCGAGCACGGAGCCATGCACCGCCTCCACGACGTTCTGGGCGCCTGGAGGCCGCTGGCGTCCGACGTGCGGGGGCACACGGTCGCGTGCGGCCACTTCCTCCCGGAGGAGGCGCCCGGCCCCACCCAGGACGCGCTGATCGACTTCTTCGGAGCCTGAGCCCGGCGCCTCGTCAGGGCGGGGGCGCCGCCGGGCCGCCCCCGGACGGCGCGGTGGTCGCCGGCGGCGCGTCGGGCGCGTCGGGCGCGGTGGCGGGCGGCGCGTCGGGCTCGTCCTCCCCGGTGCGCGGCCGCGGCCGCTCCTCGCGCTCGGGCGGCCCGACCGTCACGTACTCGTCGACCGCGCCGTAGCGCCAGGTGTAGCGCTCGTCCCGCTTGACCGTGTCGCCGTCCCAGACCGTACGCGTGTAGCTGATGGTGAAGCCGGCGCCGCCCCGCTCCTGCTCGACCACGCGCTCTCCCGGCTCGAGGGAGCTGTCGAGGGTCTCGATCGTCTCCGGCTCGACCGGGTCGGTCGGCTCGCCGGTCTCGGTCGCGACGCGGCGGCCGAGCTTCGACGAGAAGAACCGCACCGTGACGGTGTTCGCGTCGGCTCTCGCCGAGACCAGCACCGCGGCCGGCCAGTCGTTGACGAACACCAGCTCCGGGCCCCCGTAGGACAGGGTCGCCTCGCGGCCCTGCGGATAGCGCGCGATCCAGAACTGGTGGGGCGTGTGGGTCACGATCTCGAGCCCCGCGAAGAACGCCGCGTTGAAGATCGTCGTGGCGACCTGTGACACGCCCCCGCCGACGGCGTCCTCGAGCCGTCCGGCCGCGATCTGCGGCGCCTCCACGAAGCCACCCTCGGGCGTACGCGGCCCGAGGGCCTCGTTGAGCGAGAAGCGACCGCCCGCCGGGATGATCGTGCCGTCGAGCATCTCCGCGGCGCGCTGGATGTTGGTCACCCGGGGCTCGCAGCAGTTGTAGGAGGTGGAGTACTCGGACACCAGCTCGGTGATGCGCAGGGCCTTCGCCTCGGCCGTCGTCCGCTCGGGGCGGCCGACCTTGAAGCGCGCGCGCACCGCGGTGGCGGAGGGGTCGGCGACGATCGCCTCGACGATGGCCGGCATGTCGAGGCTCCTGCCGATCCGGGAGGGGACCAGCCGCACCGACGAGCCCGAGATCCGGAAGCCGGCGTCGCGGGCGGGCTGCTCGCGGGTGCTGAAGGCGGACGCGATGTCGGCGTAGAGCGTGTCCGGATCGAGCGTGACCGCCAGGTCGGGCGGATCGGGAGAGAAGCGCAGCGCGTCGCGCAGCACGGGCGTCTCGATCGCCACGCCGCGCCCCTGGAGGGTCACCGAGACCGGCTGGTCGGTGAGCGCGAGGGCCCGCGCGCGGGCCTCCGCCGCAGCGGCATCGGTGACCGGGGGCGGCAGCTCGGCGGGGGTGAGGACGATGCTCTCGGGCAGCGCGAGGATGCGGGCGCGCAGGGCGACGGTGTCGATGCCGAATCCGGGCGCACCGGCGACGACGGCGATGTCGTCGTCGCCGACCTCGAGGCCGGCCGGGCGGGGCGGCGTGTCCGCGTCGGTGCGCGCCCGGCGCATGAGGGCCGCGACCCTGCGGGGGTCGAGCGTGAACGCGAGGTCCACCTCGCGCGAGGGCCCGAGCCCGACGATGGAGGCCAGGCGTCCCGCCACGCCGCGCGGCTCGAGCACCTCGTCCACCGCGCGGCGGATGCGCGGCCGGGCCCCGAGGCTCTCGCGGGTGGCCTCGACCCGGAACGACGGGTCGTCGGTGCGCGTGATCACGAGCGGCACGTCCATCAGGGAGTCCGCGCGCTCCTGCGCCGCCCGCCGCACCTCGTCGGGCGACAGGCCGCTCACGTCCACCCCGTCCAGGCGGACGCCGCCCGGCGCGACGTCGTCGTCGCCGGTGGCCGCGAACGCCACGCCGACCCCGATCAGCGCGACGACGCCGAGCGCCGCGGCCAGCGCGATCCGGCGCCTCCTGCGGAGGGCGCGTTCCCCACGGATCGGGGGTCGGATCCGCGGAGAGTCAGCCATCCGGTGGCGATTCTATCTCCGAAGACCTGCGGCTCTCCTGCGAACCGTCATCGATGACACGTTCCATCAACGCGTTCGGATCACTCGCGCGGCGTCTGTATCACCCCCCCTGTGATGAACCCCACCGTGTGATGTCGCTCACACGGCCGGCGCCGCGGGATCGGGAATCCTCGACGACGTGGACGACCTCGGCACGGCACTCGCAGAGCGGCTCGACATGACCCGGGGGCGCACGCTCGACCTCTTCGCGCCGCTGCCGCACGAGCACCTGGTGGGCCAGCCGTGCGCGCTCCTGAGTCCTCCGCTCTGGGATCTGGGCCACATCGCCGCCTACGAGGAGCTGTGGATCGCGCGGCGGCTCTCGGGACGCGCGCCGCTCCACCCCGGGCTCGACGACGTCTACGACGCCGCCGAGACGCCGCGCAGCGTCCGCGGAGAGGCGGCGATCCTCGACGAGGCCGCCGCGCGGCGGTACCTCGAGGTTGTGCGCGACCGCTCGCTGGAGGTGCTGGCCGCGAGCGACCTCGGTGACGACGGCGACCCGCTGACCCGTGGCGGCTTCGTCTTCGAGATGGTGGCCGAGCACGAGGCCCAGCACACCGAGACCATCCTCCAGGCCCTCCAGATGCTGCCGCCCGGCGCCTACCGGCCGCAGGGGCGGCGCGCGCACCCCCCGCGGCCGGCCGCGGAGGGTGGGCGCGTGACGGAGTGGGTCGAGGTCCCGTCAGGCGAGTTCCCGATGGGGGCCGGCGACGCCGGCTTCGCCTACGACTGCGAGCGGCCCCGGCACGCGCGCGGCGTCGACGCCTTCCTGATCGCGCGCGATCCCGTGAGCGCCGGCGCGCATCTCGGCTTCGTGGACGACGGCGGCTACCGGCGTCCCGAGCTCTGGTCGCCCGAGGGCTGGCTCTGGCGCGAGCGCGAGGACGCGGAGGCCCCGCTCCACTGGGAGCGCGACGGCGAGGGCGGCTGGCTCGCGCGGGAGTTCGACCGCATCGCGCCGGTCGATCCGACCCGCGTGCTCTGCCACGTCAGCGCGCACGAGGCCGACGCCCACGCGCGCTGGGCCGGCGCACGGCTGCCGACGGAGGCCGAATGGGAGCGTGCCGCCCAGGGCGCCGTCCCGGACGCGGCGTCCGGGAACCTCGACCAGCTCGCGTTCGGCACCGCCGCCGTCGGGTCCTACCCGCCGTCTCCGAGCGGCTGCCGCCATATGCTCGGCGACGTCTGGGAGTGGACCTCGACCGCCTTCGACGCGTACCCCGGCTTCCGCGCCTTCCCGTACCGCGAGTACTCCGAGGTCTTCTTCGGCGGGGGGTACCGGGTCCTGCGGGGGGGCTCGTGGGCGACCCAGCCGATCGCCGCGCGGACGAGCTTCCGCAACTGGGACCTGCCCGAGCGCCGCCAGATCTTCAGCGGCCTGCGTCTGGCGAGGGACGCCGCATGACGACCCGCCTGGTGGTCCCGCGGCCCTACCGGCTCGATGTGCACCCGATCGGCCCGGGCGAGCAGGGGCTCGCCGAGGACGCGCGGGCGGGGCTGTCCGCCTCGCCCAAGTCGTTGCCCCCGAAGCACTTCTACGACGAGCGCGGCTCCGACCTGTTCGAGCGCATCACCCGGCTGCCCGAGTACTACCAGAGCCGTTCCGAGCTCTCGATCCTCACCCGGATCGCCGACGGCCTGGTGGCCCGGCACGGCGTGAGCGAGCTCGTCGAGCTCGGCTCGGGCGCGTCGCGCAAGACGCGCGCGCTGCTCGACGCGATGCGCGACGCGCGGAGCCTCGGCCGCTACGTGCCGTTCGACGTCTGCCCCGAGGCCATCCTCGCCGCCGCGGGCCGGCTGGCCGAGGCCTACCCCGGGCTCGACGTCCACGGCGTGGCCGGCGACTTCGACCGGCACCTGCCGGGCGTGCCGGAGCGGGGACGCAGCGGACGGCGCCTGATCGCGTTCCTCGGGGGGACGATCGGAAACCTGGAGCCGGACGCGCGGACGCCGTTCCTCGAGTCGGTGGCCGAGCTGATGGAGCCGGGGGATCTGCTGCTCGTGGGTACCGACCTGGCCGGCGACCCGGGCCGCATCCAGCCCGCCTACGACGACGCCGAGGGCGTCACGGCCGAGTTCAACCTGAACGTCCTGCGCGTGCTCAACCGCGAGCTCGACGCCGACTTCGAGCTCGACGCGTTCGCGCACGTCGCGCTCTACGACCCGGGCCCGCCCTGGATCGAGATGCGCCTGCGTTCCCTGGCCGACCAGGTGGTGCGCATCGGGGCGCTCGACATGGACGTGGAGTTCGCCGAGGGGGAGGAGATGCGCACCGAGATCTCCTGCAAGTTCACCCGGCCCGCCGTCGACGACGCGGGGCTCGTGCTGGAGGAGTGGCACGAGGACGCGCGCGGCTGGTTCGCGGTCTCGCTGGCCCGCCGTCCCTAGCCCGGTCGCCCCGCGTCCCGGGGCGCCGGGCACCGCCCGATCGGCGTAGCCTGGGTCCGTCGACGGGAGGGACGCGCATGAGCCTCGTCATCGGGGTGCTCTGGATCCTCATGGCGGTCTTCGGGGTCGCCAGCTCCGGTTCCAGCTCGGGCTCGAGCGCGGCGGGCGCGTCGCCGGCGCCCATCGAGAGCGTGCAGGCCGCTCCGGCCGCTCCCGTCCCGGTGCCCGGGGTGCAGGGCGGGCCCGCCCCGGCCGAGC
>LNEQ01000219.1 GCA_001464995.1 Actinobacteria bacterium Ga0077541 | reverse complement strand
GGCCGCCCACGCCTCGGTGGTGCCCACGTTCGGCAGGGCGTAGAAGGTCGCGTTCACCTCCACCATGGGGAAGCGCTCGGCGTAGTAGCGCAGACGCCCCTCGGCGTCGCCCTTCACGTCATCCGGGTACCAGCCCGCCTTGATGAACTCCGGGTCGGTCCAGGAGGCCGTCCCCACCCGCACGTCGCGCGCCATGCTCCCACTCAAGCAGGTGCTGCCGGGCGCCGCCGTTCGCGGCCGCCCCCGCTGGGCCGATGGTCTTCGAGAGTCGAACCGCGTTCAGCTGCCGCGAAGATCCCGCGAGGCAAGGACGCAGGGAGGGTGCGATGCCAGAGGCATCGCCCCGACCGAGGACGCCGCGTCGCGATGATCTGCAGCGAGCAGATGGACGCGGTTCAGACCCAGCCCTTCTCCCGTGCCAGCAGAAGCGCCTGCGACTGACCCGACACCTCGAGCTTGCGGTAGATGTGGTGCAGCCGAGCAGCCGAGCTCGTGGGCGACCTGCTTGGCGGCCGAGCCCCGGGCCAGCATCCGCAGCACCTGCACCTCGCGGTCGGTCAGCCCGGGCGGGCGGCGGGGGCCGTCGGTCTCGGGGGAGGCCATCAGCACCATCTCGAGCGCGTCGGAGGCCATGCCGCAGGCCTCGGCGGCCCCGGGCAGCCGCGCGATCGCGGCGGCGTCCCCGGCCGCCGCGTGCACGGCGATGTCGGCGAGCCACACCGGGCGGGCCACGGCCTCGCCGGGGGGATCCTCGTCGTGGTGGCGCTCCATCGCCAGGCAGAGGTCCTCGGGCAGGCCCCAGCGGCGGGCGATCCAGGCCCCGACCTTGGCGTGGTCGGTGCCGAAGTGCTCGCGCTCCTGCGCGATCGAGGTGATCCCGCCGGGGATCGTCACGCCGCGCTCGGCGGCGACCGTGGCGAGGATCGGCTTGCCGAGGTCGTGCAGGAGCCCCGCCAGGTACGCCTGGGAGACGAAGGCCGCCGGGCCCTTGCGCGCCAGCGACTGCGCCATGGTGGCGACCTCTCCGCTGTGGCGCACCAGGTAGAGGCGCGGAAAGCCGTAACCGGCCACGGCGCCCTCCAGCAGCCGGTACGTGCTGACGGCGAGCAGCAGCGCGCGCAGGGTGCGCTCGCCGATGCGCACGACGGCGCGCTCGATCGTGTCGACCGGATCCGAGAAGAGGGCCGAGTTGCCGAGGCGCAGCACCTGGAGGGCGATCTCGGGGCTCTGGGAGACGCGGGCGGCGATGAGCCGCACCGGCGCCGTCCCCTGGTCGAGGAGCTGCAGCACGCCGGTGACGACCGGCGAGGGCGCCGCGAGGCGCTCTGCGGCCTCCGCGACGACCCGCGCGGTCACGCGTGCGGTCGGTGGGGCCGGCGCGGCCGCGGACGGCCTCTCGGCGAGAGCGGGGAACGTGGGCACGGGTCCTCCTAGAAGGTCTTTCGGGATGAGCCGCGTTCAGCTGCCGCGAGAATCCCGCGAGGCAAGGACGCAGGGAGGTTGGCAGCCCCTCGGCATCGCTCCGACCGAGGACGCCGCATCGCGAATGATTCCCCGGCCGGCCGGGGGCCGGCAAAGCGAGCAGATGGGCGCGGTCTCATTCTGAGAGACCTTCTCGGCCCAGTCGTGTGATGTCGGCGGAGCCGCGACCCACCAGGGCACGCAGGGCGGCAACGGGTACGGGGTCGAACTCGCTCCCCGAGCGGCGCTCGAGGTCGGTCATGGCCTCCGCGACAGGGACCGGGAACGCGCCCGGGCCTCCGCTGGTGAGGCGGTCGAAGGCGTCGGCCACCGCGAGGATGCGGGCCTCGAGGGGGATCTCCTCGCCCACGAGCCCCGCCGGATAGCCGGCGCCGTCGAAGCGCTCGTGGTGGTGGAGCACCCAGGGCGCGATCGAGGCGAGGCGGCTGCCCGCGAGCATCCGCTCGCCGATCTCGGGGTGGCGGCGGAGCTCCAGCTCCTGGGCCTCGGTGAGCGGCTCGGCGGCCACCACGACGTCGTCGCTGATGCCGATCTTGCCGACGTCGTGGAGGAGGCCCGCGACGCGGACGTCCTCGACGCGGTCGAGCGGCAGCCCGATCTCGGCGGCGAT
>LNEQ01000218.1 GCA_001464995.1 Actinobacteria bacterium Ga0077541 | reverse complement strand
GCGTGGTAGAGGAAGGTGCGGTCGCCCCCGTGGGCGCGGGCCCAGTCGAGGGCCGCGCGGGCGTGCTGCTCGAGCGACTCGGGACGCCCCGCCTGCGAGGGGAAGCTCGCGACGCCGATCGAGAGCGTGAAGCCGCCCTCCAGGCCCGGCACCGAGCCGAGGCTGGCGCGCAGGCGCTCGCCCACCCGCAGGGCGTCGAGGCCCTCCACCTCCGGAAGGATCGCCGCCAGCTCGTCCAGACCGACGCGGCAGCCGACATCCATGGTGCGCAGGCGGTCTCCCACGTGGCGGGAGAGGGCCTCCACGGCCGACTCCGCGGCCACCGCGCGGCCCTGCTCGCGGAGCTCGGCGAGTCCGTCCAGGGAGATGATGGCCACGCTGAGCGGGACGCCCGCGCGCAGGGCCCGCTCGCACTCCTGGCCCAGGCGGCTCGCGAAGTAGCGGGCGTTGTAGAAGCGCGTGGTGGGGTCGACGGCGCCGAGGTCGCGGACCTCCTGCTGCAGCACCGACATGGTCAGGGCGTTCGCGGCGTGGCCGGCCAGCTCGCCGAGCGCCTCGATGTCCGGGTC
>LNEQ01000217.1 GCA_001464995.1 Actinobacteria bacterium Ga0077541 | reverse complement strand
GCGGCGGCGCCGAGGCGCCGGGCACGGGTGCGCTCGTCGGCGCGCTCACGCTCGATGCAGAGGTTCTCCAGCGACCGGGCGCAGACCGCCGCGACCAGCCGCAGCGCGGCCTCGGCGTCCTCCTCCTCCGGCGCGCCCCATACCTCGAGCCGCCCGATCGGGCCGTCGGCGCCGGGCAGGTCGACGCGGATGCAGAGGGCGTCGTCGGCATCGTCCCCATCGACCGCCAGCAGGCCGCGGCGTCCGGAGGGGGTCGGGCCGATCAGGCGCCCTCCGCGGGCACCGGTCGCGGCCAGGGCCGCGGCGAGACCGGACGGAGCCACGCGCTCGGGTCGCCGCTCACGCGACATCCGCTCGACGATCTCCGCCAGCCGTCCCGGGCTGACCACGCTCCACCCACTCCGCTTCCGTGCGGACACTCGAAGGCCTCCTGCCTCGCTCACGTGGGATATCGACCGCCCGGCGACCGAAGTGAAGCGGGTGGGTCAGATCGGCGGGCCGAGCTCCTCGTCGAGGCGGCGACGGTCCTCGTCGCTGAGCGCCGGCGGCGCCGCGGCCTCCGCATGGGGGCGACGCGCCCAGCGGCGGGTGATGAAGGGGATCGCCGCGAGGCCGGCGGCGACGACCAGCGCTGGGACGACCCAGGCGATCAGGTCGAAGCCGGACTTGGGCGGCGTGGCGAGCACCTGGGGCCCGAACTCGTCGACCAGGCCGTCGATGATGCGCTCCTTGTCCCAGCCGGCGTCGATGCGCTCGGAGATGTAGACCTTCATGTCCTGGGCGACGGGCGCGTTGGAGACGTCGAGCGGCGTGTTGCACGTGGGGCAGCGCACCTCGCGGGCCACCTCGCCCACGGTGAGCCCGAGAGCGAGACCGGGCAGCGCCAGCAGGCAGATCATCGCGATGGCGGCGGCGCGCCGGATCACGAGCCCTCCGCGCGGAGCTGCTCGATCGCGGTGGTCAGCTGCTCGGGGCTGGTCAGCTGCCCGGCGACCTTGAGGGCGATCCCCCCCTCGGTGTCGATGACGAAGGTCTCCGGCAGCGCCGGGACCTCGAAGGCGCGCTGGGCGCCGTCGGTGCCGTCGCGCAGCGACGCGAAGGTCACGCCGGTGGTCTCGATGAACTCGAGCGCCCTCTCGCGGAGGTCCTGCACGTCCACGCCGACGACGACGACCTCGCCGCCCTCGCGATAGCGCTCGGCGACCTCCTCGAGCACCGGCGCCTCGGCCTCGCAGGGCGCGCACCAGGAGGCCCAGAAGTTGAGCACCACGATGCGGTCGCCGAGGTCGGCCGTCGAGACCTCGGCGCCCTCGGGCCCGATGCCGTCGGCGGCCACCAGCACCGGCAGCGTGAGCTCGGGCGCGTCGGGACGCTCGCCCTGCGCCAGCGCGTCCTGGATCGAGGTGCCGAGATCCTTGTTCAGCAGGCCGACGACCAGGAGCACCACGACGCCGAGCACGAGGACGCCGCCGACCACGGCGCCGATCGTGCGCCGGCGGTCCCAGCGGGGGTTCTCGCCGTCCCCGCCCGCGGCCGGGGCGCCGGCGGAGGTGTCCTCGGGAGCGTCCACCCCGTCAGAGTAGCGGGGAGCGGGCCGCCACCCCGGACCGTCCGGCGGCCCGGGACGGACGTACCGTCCCCGGAGGCTCAGCGGCCGGGGTCGTCGTCCTCGTCTCGGGTCTCGGGGCCGTAGGTGCGCTCGCGCTGGCGGGCGATCGACTGCTCCACCCGGGCGATCAGCCAGTCGGGGACCCGCCCGGGCCGGTCGGCCGGGCCGGGGGGCTCGTCGGGGCCGCCGGCGGCGGGCTCCGGCTCACCGGAGGCGGGCTCCGGGGGCGCGGCCGCCGCGGACGCGGGGACCTCCTCGGGCACCGGGTCGGGGTCGGGAGCGACCGGCGGCGGCGCCGGTGTCGCGTCCTCGATCCGCGCGCGCGGCGCGCGCTCGGCCGAGCGGCGCCGGGGCTCCTCGCCCCCGTGGGGGGTCTCGATGGTGATGACCTCGTCCTCGCGCATCACGAGGATCCGCCAGGAGCGGGCCCCGTCGCCGTAGATGACCTCGAGGCGCGCGCGCTCGAGGGCGGCGTTCTCCCGGGCCTCGGCCTCGGAGCGGTGGTCGGAGATCACGCTGCGCTGGGACGCCGCCTGTCCTGACAGCCCCTCAACGACGACCTCGTATCGGCGGCGGCGTCGCACCCGTCCATATTCGCCCTCGGGAGGGGTGAACCTCCAGTGACGAGGTTCCCTCCGGTCCGCGGGATCAGCGGAGGGCGACCGACCCGTTCGGATCGCCGCCGAGCTCGGCGTACAGGATGGTGGTGTTGCGCAGCCAGTTGGAGTTCAGGTTGGTCGGGTCGTTGGAGACCCCGAGAGGCGCGTAGCGGCCCTGGATCTGGGCCAGCGTCGTCAGGCCGTCGTCGAGATAGCCCTTGCGCAGGCCGCGTGCGACGGTGGCGATGTTGTCCTCCCAGCTGGCGAAGGTCTGGTGCGGACCCCATCCGAAGGCGTTGTGACGGGCGCGAGCGCCGGGATCGGAGCCCAGCGAGCTCTCGGCGCGGGCGATGGCCGCCAGGGCGCGCGGGTCGATGCCGTTGGCCTCCCCTTCGCGCACGAACACCTCGCCCATGCCGATCATCGGCGAATCGGGGTTCTTGCGCGCGATCCAGGCGTCGAGCTGGGCGCCCGTGACCGGGGCGCCGGGTGTGGACGCCGCGGCGGAGGCCGGGGCGGCCGCGGTGCGGGCACCCGAGAGCGCGGCGGCGAAGTCGGACGCGCCCTGCGACCCGGTGGCCGTGGCCGTGGTCGTGGTCGAGGCGGCTGCGGCCGGGGCGAGCCCGCCCGTGATCTCGCGGATGCGGGCCAGCGCGCTCGCCAGGCCCGAGACGGAATCGACGCTCACGCCGTGCGCATCGGCCGGGGGCAGCGGCCCCTTGAGCCGCGCGCCGGGCCGTGGTCTCAGCCCAGCAGCTCCCGCACCGCGCGCACCGGGTCGTCGGCCCGCATCAGGGCCTCCCCCACCAGGATCGCATCGACCCCCGCCTTCTCCAGGTGCTCCACGTCCTCGGCGCGCGTGATGCCCGACTCGGCCACCACCACGGTGCCGGCGGGCACATCGGCCAGCAGCTCGAAGGTCGTGCCGAGGTCGACCTCCAGGCTGTGGAGGTTGCGGTTGTTGATGCCGATCACCTCGGCGCCCGCGTCCACGGCCCGCCGCACCTCGTCCTCGTCGTGCACCTCCACCAGGCAGTCCATGCCCAGGTCGGATGCGACGCCCATCAGGTGGTGGAGCCGATCCTGGTCGAGGGCCGCCACGATCAACAGGGTGGCGTCGGCGCCCGCGGCGCGCGCCTCGAGCAGCTGGTACTCGTCGACCACGAAGTCCTTGCGCAGCAGCGGCAGCTCGCACGCGCCGCGCGCCTCGACCAGGTCGTCGAGACTGCCGCCGAACCAGTTGCCCTCGGTGAGCACCGAGACCGCGCGGGCCCCGGCCTGCTGGTAGGCCTGCACCACCTCGGTGACGCTCGCGCCCGGGCGGATCGGCCCACGCGACGGGCTGGCCCGCTTCATCTCGGCGATCAACGAGATGCCCTCGGCGATCAGGGCCTCCGAGAAGGGGCGGCCGCGGCGCGCCGGCCCCAGCCGGCTCTCCAGCTCGGCGGCGGGCACCTCGCGCTTGCGGGCCTCCAGTGATGCCTGGGTGCGCTCGACGACGGTCTCGAGGAAGGTCGGCATGCTGGGCGCCAGCTTACGCGGCGGAGGCCGCGAGGCGCTGGGTGGTGGCGACGAAGGCGTCCAGGCGCGCCATCGCCGAACCGTCGTCGATGCTCGCCTCGGCCAGGGGGAGCGCGTCGGCGAGCGTCGCGGCCGCGCCCGCCACCCAGATCGCCGCGGCGGCGTTCAGCACCACGACGTCCCGGGCCGGCCCGGCCGCGCCGCCCAGCACCCTCCGCAGCACGTCCGCGTTGAACTCCGGGTCGCCGCCGGCGATGGCGCCCTCGGCGGGGGGCGTGAAGCCGAGCGCGGCCGGGTCGATCGTGGAGGTGCGCACACGGCCCCCGGCCACCTCGGCGACGTCGGTGACCGCGCCGGTCGAGACCTCGTCGAGGCCGTCGCGCCCGTGCACCAGCAGCGCCCGCTCGGTGCCGAGGATCGCGAGCGCCTGGCCCATCCGCTCGAGGTACGCCGGATCGACCACGCCGAGCAGCTGCCGCGGCGCCCCGGCGGGGTTGGTCAGCGGGCCGAGCAGGTTGAAGATCGTCCGTACGCCGAGCGCGCGGCGCACCGGCCCGATGTGGCGGAACGCCGGATGGTGCGTGGGCGCGAACATGAACCCGAGCCCGGTCTCCTCCAGGCACCGCGACACGTCGTCGGGCGACAGGTCGATGCGGGCCCCGAGGGCCTCCAGCACGTCGGCGCTGCCGCACTTGGACGTCGCCGAGCGGTTGCCGTGCTTGGCGATCGCGATGCCCGCGCCCGCGGCGACGAACGTCGCCGTGGTGGAGATGTTGAACGTCGTCAGCCGTCCGCCGCCGGTGCCGCAGGTGTCGATGAACGGGCCGGCCGGCGGGGTCACCTGCTCGGCGCGGGCGCGGACGGTCTGGGCGAGGCCCGCGAGCTCCTCGGCGGTCTCCCCCTTGGCGCGCAGCGCGATCAGGAAGCCCGCGGTCTGCGCCTCGCCGGCGTCGCCCGACATGATCGCCTCGAGGGCCTCCGCGGCACGCTCGCGGCCGAGGTCCTGGCCCGCGAGCAGCAGGTCGATGACGTCGGAGATCACCGCAGCGGGCATCGCGCGATCCTCGTGGCTCGGGTCATGGGGCGGTGATCGTGAGGAAGTTGGCCAGCAGCGCGCGCCCCGACCCGGTGAGGATCGACTCGGGGTGGAACTGCACGCCCTCGACGGGCAAGTGGCGGTGGCGCACGCCCATCACCACGTCGTCGTCGCACCACGCGGTGCGCTCCAGGTCCGGGGCGAGCGACGGCTCGATGACGAGCGAGTGGTAGCGCGTGGCGACCATCGGGTTGTCGAGCCCCGCGAACACCGACCGGCCGTCGTGGTGGATCTGGCTGGTCTTGCCGTGCACGGGCTCGCGGCCCCGCACGATGGTGCCGCCGAAGGCCTGGCCGATGGCCTGGTGGCCCAGGCAGACGCCGAAGATCGGCACCGTGCCCGCCAGCTCGCGGATCGCCTCCACCGAGATGCCGGCCTCGTCGGGCGTCTTCGGTCCCGGCGACACCACCAGGTGCGTCGGCCGCAGCGCGGCGATGCCGGCCACGTCGATCGCGTCGTGGCGGTGGACGAGCACCTCGGCACCCAGCTCGCCCAGGTACTGGACCAGGTTGTAGGTGAAGCTGTCGTAGTTGTCGATCAGGACGACCCGGGTGGTCGCGGCGGACGCGCTCACCAGTCGGCCTGCCCGGCCGCCACCTCGATCGCGCGGAAGAGCGCGGCGGCCTTGTTCTGGGTCTCCTCGTACTCGGTCGCGGGCACCGAGTCGGCGACGATGCCCGCGCCGGCCTGCACGTGCGCCACCCCGTCCTTGCAGACGATGGTGCGGATGGTGATGCAGGTGTCGAGCCCGCCGTCCCAGCCGAGCCAGCCGACCGCGCCGCCGTAGGGGCCGCGCTTGGTGGTCTCGAGCTCGTCGATGATCTCCATCGCCCGCACCTTCGGCGCGCCCGACAGGGTCCCGGCCGGGAAGATCGCGCGCAGCGCGTCGGAGGCCCGGCGCCCCTCGGCCAGCCGCCCCACCACCGAGCTCTCGATGTGCATCACGTGGCTGTAGCGGCGCACGTCCATCAGCTCGGTGACGTGTACCGTGCCGATCTCCGAGACGCGCCCCACGTCGTTGCGGCCGAGGTCGACCAGCATCACGTGCTCGGCCCGCTCCTTGGGGTCGGCGAGCAGCTCCTCGCAGAGGCGGTCGTCCTCCTCCTCGGTGTCCCCGCGCGGGCGGCTGCCCGCGATCGGGTGCATCTCGACGAGGCCGTCCTCCACCTTCACGAGCATCTCGGGCGAGGATCCCACCAGGGTGACGTCGTCGGTCTCGAGGAAGTACATGTAGGGCGACGGGTTGACCGTGCGCAGGCCGCGGTAGACCGCGAACGGATCGAGGTCCATGGGCGCCGAGAAGCGCTGGGACGGGACGACCTGGAAGGCGTCCCCGGCGAAGATGTACTCCCGCGCCCGCTCGACCGACTCCTCGAAGCGCTCGCGGGTGACGTTGCTGGTCACCGGGCCGAGGGTCGCTTCGCCGGCGCGGGCGGCGCGGTGCGGCACCGGCCCCGAGAGGCGGCCCTTGAGGTCGGACAGCGTCGCCACGGTGCGCCAGTAGGCGGCCTCGACGTCGCCGCCGGGGTCGAGACGGCAGGGCGCGACGATCGTGAGCGAGCGCCGGAGGTGGTCGAAGATCACGACCGGGCCCGTGATCATGGCGACGAGATCCGGGATGCCGAGGTCGTCGTCGGGCTGACCGGGCAGGTGCTCGACCGTGCGCACCAGGTCGTAGCCGAAGAAGCCGACCGCCCCGCCCCAGAAGGACAGGTCCTCGGAGGGCGGCGCCATCCCGATCGCGCGGACGACGTCCTCCACGGCGCCGAAGGGGTCGGACGCGTCGAGGGCGCGGGTCTCGCCCTGGTCGTCGGTCACCGTGAGCGCCCCTCCGGCGCCGTGGATCAGCCCCTGGGGCCGCACCCCGATCATCGAGTGCCGCCCGAGGCGACCGTGCTCGACCGACTCGAGCAGGAAGGCCGGGCCGCCATCGCGCAGCTTCAGGAAGGCGCTGACCGGCGTCTCGCAGTCGGCGATGTAGGTGTGCGCCAGCGGCACCTGCCCGTGCACGCCCACCATCGCGCGCACCGCCTCGATGCCCGGCGAGACCTCCAGCTGCCCGCTGCGGCCGGCGGGCGCCTCCAGGCGGAGCCGGGTCACCGGGGCGAGCGGCGTGAAGCGAGCTCCGCCGCCACCTCGTCCAGGCTCACCCCGCTTGCCCTCCAGAGGACGGCGAGGTGGAACAGCAGGTCGGCGCTCTCGTAGACGACCTGGTCGTGCTCGCGGCCCTTCGCGGCGATCGCCACCTCGGTCGCCTCCTCGCCCACCTTCTTGCAGACCGTGTCGATGCCCTTCGCCAGCAGCCGGGCCGTGTACGACGACTCGGGGTCGGCGGCGGCGGCGCGGTCGGCGATGGTGCGCTCCAGGTCGGTGAGCGCCGCGAACGGCTCGATCGCGGTCGGCTCGCCGAGCGGGTCGTGGAAGCAGGTGGCCGCGCCCGTGTGGCAGGCCACGCCGGTCTGGTCCACCAGCACCAGGATCGCGTCGCCGTCGCAGTCGAGGCTCACCGAGCGCACCGCCTGGGTGTTGCCGCTCGTCGCGCCCTTGTGCCACAGCTCCTGGCGCGAGCGGCTCCAGAACCAGGTCTCGCCGCGGTCGAGCGTGCGCTCGAGCGACTCGCGGTTCATCCAGGCCTGCGTCAGCACGCGCCCGTCGCCGGCGTCCTGCACCACGGCCGGGACGAGCCCGTCGGCGTTGAAGCGCACCCGGTCGAGCACCTCGGCGGGGGCCATCAGGCCGGGGTCCCGTTCTGCGCCGCCAGCTCCTCCATCACGGCCACCGCCGCGGACGTGCCGACGCGCGCCGCGCCGGCGCCGATCATGGCCTGCACCGTCTCGAGGCTGCGCACTCCGCCCGAGGCCTTCACGCCCACGCCCTCGGGCAGCGCGTCGCGCATCAGCTCGACGTCGTGCACGGTCGCCATCGTGCCGCCGGTGCCGGTGCACGTCTTGGCGAAGTCCGCCCCCGAGTCGACCACGATCTTGCAGGCCAGCCTCTTCACCTTGTCGTTCAGCAGCGGCGCCTCGATGATGACCTTCACCAGGACGTCCCCGCGGGCGTCGTTGGCCGCCCGGCCGCGAACCGCCCGCACGACACGCACGAGATCGTCACGAACCCCCTTGAAGTCGCCCGCGAGCATCGCCCGGTAATTCATGACCACATCGAGCTCGTCGGCGCCCTCGGCGACCGCGCGGTCAGCTTCCTGGGCCCGCTCGAGGGGGGAGGATGCGCCCCCCGGGAAGTCGATCACCGCGCACGTCTTCACGTCGCAGCCGCGCAACAGCTCGGACATCTGCGGCACGAACCGCGGGTACGAGCACAGCGCGGCGAAGTGGTGCTCACGGGCCGCGGCGCAGGCGCGCTCGACGTCCTCGGCGGTCGTGTCGGGCGCCAGGAGGGTCAGGTCGAGCGTCTTGGTGAGATCCTCGGCCCGCATCAGGAGCGCGCGGGGCGTGGCGTGAGGCTCATCGGGGCGAGTATAGCGACGCCTCCCACCGGCGCCCGTGCCTGAGCTCCCCGAGCTCCAGGCCCTCGCCGAGGGCCTGGACGCGGCCCTCGCCGGACGCGTCGTGACGGGCGTGCGCGCGCACCACCCGGCCACCCTGAAGACGGCCGAGCCACCGCTCGAGGCCCTCACGGGGCAGCCGGTCGAGCGCGTCTGGCGGCGGGGCAAGCTGATCGGGCTCGACGTCGCCGGCGGGCTGCACGTGGTGATCCACCTGATGCAGGCCGGGCGCCTGTCGCTCGCCCCCTCCCCCTCCGGCCGTCCCGCCCGGACCGCGTCGCTCGACATCGACCTGGAGGGCGAGCGGGCCCTGCGCCTGCGCGAGCTGTCGTCGACGCGCCGCGCCTCGGTGCACGTGCTCGACGACGCCGGCCTGGCCGCCCACCGCCCCCTCACCCGGCTCGGCCCCGAGCCGATCGGGCTCGGCGTGGAGGACTGGCGGGCCGCGCTCGGGGGCGACGGCGCCGTGCTGCACACGGCACTGCGCGACGGGCGCCGGGTGGCCGGCATCGGCCGGGCCTACGCCAGCGACATCATGTGGGCCGCCCGGCTCGCGCCCTTCACGCGCGCCGGCTCGCTCGACGACGACGCCCTGGCCCGCCTCGTCCGGGCGGCGGACGCGGTGCTGACGCAGGCCCTCGAGCGCGCCCGCGGGCGCATCACCACCGAGATGCCGAACAAGGAGGCGCGCGTGACCGCGGTGCACGGGCACCACGGCGAGCCCTGCCTGCGCTGCGGCACGCGGCTCGAGCACGTCGCCTTCAACGAGTACGACCTCGTGTACTGCCCCGCATGCCAGACCGGCGGCCGCATCTACCGCGACCGCCGGATGAGCCGGTTCCTCGACTGACCCTGGGGCCTCAGCCGACGCGCAGGGCGTCGGCGAGCACGGCCGCGGCGGCCGCGCCCGCGACGGTGCGCACGTGGTTGCCCAGGGTCCACTGGCGCAGGTAGGCCGCCCAGGCCGCCGCCGCGGCCGGCGCGTCGGGCTCCATCCGCGCGAGGGTCTCGTTGCGCGGCACGTGGAAGGCGATGGTCGGCGCGATGACGCCCGCCAGGTAGACCGTGCCGCCCACGACCAGGCGCGCCGCGTGCGGCTCCCCCCACCCCCGGGCGCCGGCCGCGACGAGCACGGCGCACACCGCGGCGGCGCCGAAGAGGACGCCCATGAACAGCGGGGTCACCGCGGCGCGGTTGACCGACTGCATCGCCGCGACCGCACGCGCCGCCGGCAGTGCCCCGAGCGCCGGCATCACGAAGGCCGAGAAGGCGAGGACGACGCCGCCCACGAGGCCCACGAGGACGACGGCGGCCAGGGTCCCGCCCGCCAGGGCGCCGCTCACCGCCGCGCCCCCACGGGGTCCCAGGCGCCGTCGGCGGCGGCCGCGCGGGCGTAGTCGGAGAAGTCCCGGGCGGGACGGCCGAGGGCCCGCATGACGCCGTCCGCAGGCTCCGCGTTGCGCCCGTCGAGGACCTCCGAGAACAGGTAGGCGATCAGGCCGACCACCTCCGGCGGCTGTCCGGCCGCCGCGAGCCCGGCGGCGAAGTCGTCGAGCGGAATCGACCGGAAGGCGACCGGCCGGCCCGACGCGCGCGAGATCTCCGCCATCGCCTCGGCGAAGGTGAGCGCCCGGGGGCCGCTCACCTCGTACACCTCCCCCTCGTGGCCCGCGTCGGTCAGGGCGGCGACGGCGACGTCGGCGATGTCCTCCACGTCCACGAAGGGCTCGGGCACCTCACCGGCCGGCAGGGCGAGCTCGCCCGAGAGCACGCCGTCGCGCAGGAGGCCCTCGCTGAAGTTCTGGCTGAACCAGCTCGCCCGCACCACCGTCAGAGCCGCCGCCGCGTCGCGCACGGCCCGCTCCGCCTGCAGGGCCCCGTCCTCGCCGCGCCCCGACAGCAGCACGAGGCGCCGCACGCCGGCCGCCGTCGCCGTCTCGGCGAAGGCGGCCACCGTCTCCGCCGCGCCGGGGACGGCGAGGTCGGGCACGAAGCAGACGTACGCCGCATCCACCCCCTCGACCACGGGACCCCAGGTGGCGCGATCCTCCCAGTCGAAGCGCGGATCGCCCGCGCGCGACCCGATCCTCACGGCCGCGCTGCGCGCGCGCAGCCGTGCCGCGACCCGCCGCCCGGTGGTCCCGGTACCGCCCAGCACAAGCGTCGTCCCCTGCATCGCGCACCTCCTGGTGGGTGAACCGTCTTCCCGATTGAAGAGCGACTGAGCGAGAGCTTCCATGGCCTTATCGCTCGATTCCATACGCAGTCGTCTAGAGTGGGCGCATGGATGCGGTCGCCGGACTCCTCGACGGCCCCCGTGCGCGGGGCGCCTTCCTGCTGCGCTCGACGATGGATCCACCCTGGTCGCTCCGGATCGAGGACGAGGCGCCCCTCACCCTCGTGGCGATCGTGCGGGGTGAGGCGTGGGTCGTGCCGGGCGGCGCGGCGCCGACCCGGCTCGGACCGGGCGATGTGGCGGTCCTGCGCGGCCCCGACCCCTACACGGTGGCCGACGACCCGGCGACGGCGCCGCAGGTGCGGGTCGGCCCGGGTCAGGAGTGCCGGGCCCCCGACGGCACCGCGCTCGAGGCGATGCGCGAGTTCGGGGTGCGCACCTGGGGCAACAGCCCCGACGGGGCGACCGTGATGCTGACCGGCACCTACGCGCTCCACGGAGAGGTGAGCGGACGCCTGCTGCGCGCGCTGCCCGCGCTGCTGCACCTGCCCGAGGACGCCTGGAGCTGCCCGCTCATCCCCCTGCTCGCCGACGAGATCGTGAAGGACGAGCCCGGCCAGGAGGCGGTGCTGGACCGCCTGCTCGACCTGCTGCTGATCGCCGTGCTGCGCGCCTGGTTCGCGCGCCCCGAGGGCGATGCGCCCGCGTGGTACCGCGCCTACGGCGACCCGGTCGTCGGCCCGGCCCTGCGCCTGCTGCACAACAGCCCCGAGCGCCCCTGGACCGTCGCGGCCCTCGCCCGCGCCTCCGGGGCCTCCCGGGCGGCCCTCGCCCGGCGCTTCACCGATCTCGTCGGCGAGCCGCCGATGACCTTCCTGACGGGCTGGCGCATCGCCCTCGCCGCGGATCTGCTGCGCGAGCCGGGCGCGACGGTCGGATCGGTGGCGCCGCAGGTGGGCTACGGCAGCGCGTTCGCGCTGAGCGCCGCCTTCAAGCGCGTGCGGGGGATGAGCCCGCAGCAGTACCGCGCGTCGGCGGCATGAGGGCCCCGCCGCCGCCGACGGCGGCGCTGCTCTACGACGCCGACTGCGGCTTCTGCCGCTGGTGCCTCGCGCGCGTGCTCGCCTGGGACCGGCGGCGCGCCCTGCGGCCGGTGCCCATCCAGGACCCCGAGGGGCAGGTGCTGCTCCGCGATCTGGAGACCGCCGCCCGCATGGACTCCTGGCACCTGGTGGAGGCGGACGGCCGGCGCAGCTCGGCGGGCGCCGCGGTGGCGCCCATGGCGCGGATGCTCCCGGGGGGAGGGCCGGCGGCCCGCGTCGCCGAGCGCTTCCCCGACGCCGTCGAGCGGGCCTACCGCGCCGTGGTGCGCCGGCGCGGGCTGCTCGGGCGGCTGGTCACCCGCGGCGCCGCCCGGCGGGCGCGGCGCCGGATCGCCGAGCGCGCGGGCGGCTGAGGCCGGGCTCCGACCCGGCTCACTCCATCACCCGCAGGGTGTCGGGGATGTCCATCCGCCGGATCCGCCGCACCAGGAAGAGCGGGGCGGCCGCGACGGCGACCACGCCGACCGCGGCCGCGATGCCGAGGGTCGTGGGCGCCACGTGCCGCGCGATGCCGACGTCGGGGACCGTGGTGCGGGCGAGCGAGTCGAGCATCCAGTCGAGGAACACCACTCCCGCGCCCACACCCACCGCCGTGGCGAGGAGGCCGACGAGGACGCCCTCCCTCACGGCGACGCCCATGATCGTGCGCACCGGGATCCCGAACGCCCGCATCGTCGCGTGCTCGCGGCGGCGCTCCTCGACCGAGATCCGGCTGGCGTTGAAGGCGATCAGCAGCGCCAGGGCGAGCACGGCGACGGCGGCGATGACGAGGAAGCCGGTGAACTGCTCGAGCGCCGCGTCGAACCCCTCGCTGATACGCCCCACCGCCTGGCTCATGGTCACCCCCTCGCGCGTGAAGACCTCCCGCTGCAGGTCGGCCGGGCCCGCGCCCGCCGCCGGGTACGCGTCGAGGATGTTCGTCGCGCCCGCCAGCCCGAACAGGCCGGCCTGGGCGAGATCCATGTAGGCGAACGCCCGCAGCGGGTTGGCGTGGACCCCCGAGACGGCGATACGCGAGTCGGCCAGGGCGAACGTGCCGTCGTCTCGGCGCACGGGATGGCGCACGGTGATCGTGTCGCCCGGCCGCACGCCGAGGTCCGTCGCCGCCTTGGCCGCGAGCACGATCCCGGCCCCGGGCGCTCCGGCCGAGTCGACGATCGTCGGCGTCCACGCCGCGCCCTCGAAGTCGATCAGCCCCAGCAGGAGGTCGAGGTCCTCGCCGCCGTCCCCCGCCAGGGCGGTGGCCGGCAGCCGCAGCCCCGGGTCGATCTCCCCCACCGCCGGGGCGTCGCGGATCGCCGCGATCGCCGGGGAATCGATCGGGCGGAAGGTGTCGAGCTGCACCAGCACCCGGTCGGCGTCGCCCTTGGCGAGCTCCGCGCCCGCGCGGTCGATCGTGCGGCCGAAGCTGTCGAGCATCCCCATGACCGCGACGAGGGCGGTGATCGCCGCCCCGACGCTGACCGCGGTCAGGATGGTGCGCCGCGGCGTCCGCAGCACGTTGCGCAGCGGCATCAGGGTCAGGCTCGACCCCGGCAGGCGCAGGCGGCCGGTCCAGTCGGTCAGGCGGCTGGCGCGCGCGACCAGATGACCGGTGCGGATCGCCGTGATCGGCTCGGCGCGCACGGCGCGCCACACCGGGATCGCGCTCGCCACGAGGGGTATCGCGAGCCCGAGGACGGCGGCGCGCCCGTAGGCACCGAGCTGGAAGGGCGTCCGGTAGACGGGCAGGGGCAGGAACGACTCCAGCAGGTCCAGCATGGCGCGGCCGACCAGCACGCCGACGACGATCCCGGCGAGCGTGCCGAGCAGCGCCACCTGCAACCCGATCAGCATCGGCCGCAGGGCCAGGGTCCGCCGGGGGACCCCGAGGGCCATGCCGATGCCGATCTCACGTCGCTGCGACTCGACGATGCGGCTGATCAGATTGAAGGCCGCGAGGGCGGCCGCGGCCAGGATGAGGCCGGCGAGGGCGTTCCAGAAGAGCTGGTCGTTGTCGATGTCCTCGTAGAGGACCCGCACCGCGTAGGCCTCCTCGCGGGTCGACACGGTCGCGCCGACCCCCAGCCCGGCGAGCGCCTCGGTCAGCTCGGCCTGCACCGCGTCGCGGTCGGCGCCCGCGCCGACCCGCACGACGAGGTCGTTGACCTGGCCCGGCCGGCCGGCGATCGCCTGCGCCGCCGCCAGGGGCAGGTACACGGGCGCCAGCTCGCCGGTGCTGAAGACGCTGCCCTCGGGGCCCTCGTAGAACAGGTCCTCCGAGATGGCGCCGACGCCGGTGTAGTCGATCACACGGCCGCCGGCGAGGGTCACCCGCCCGCGTGCCGGGAGGCCCCAGTGCTCGGCGAAGGCGCCCTCGAGCACCGCCTGTGGCACCGGGGCGCCGACGACGGGCATCGCGCCCTCGCGCAACCAGAGGCCGTCGACCACCGGGCGGGCGCCCATGTCCATCCCCACCAGACGGGCCGCGGTCAGCACGGGACGGCCGGGCGACGAGGCGTCGATCTGGCTGTCGACGATCAACCGCTCCCGGGCCGTCGTGATCTGCTCCGCGCCGGCGATGCCCGCGGCGGCGGCGGCGAGTGATCCCTCCTCGGCGAAGGTGCCCGGACTGAGGGTGGCCCGCAGGTCGTGCATGCCGAGCTCCGCGAAGCTCGCGTCGTTCGAGAGTGTCCGCCATGTGGCCGTGCTGCCCAGACCCGCGTAGACCCCGATCCCGATCGCCATCACCAGCGCGATCGCCACCACGGCGGCCCAGCGCTGGCGCAGGTCGCGGAGCGACCACCTCAGCCACATGCCGCGCGAGCCCGGCCGGCCCGGGTCCTCGCGCGTCACCACTGGAGGTCCGCGATCCGGGCGCGCCCGCCCGGCGGCGGCCCGTCGGCCACGATCCTCCCGCTCGAGAGCTCGATCACACGGTCGGCGACCCGTGCGATCTCGCGGTTGTGGGTCACCACCAGCACCGTCATGCCCGCCCGCGCCTGCTCCTCGAGCACCTCGAGGATCTGGACGCCGGTGCGGAAGTCGAGCTCGCCCGTGGGCTCGTCGGCCAGGAGGATCGGGTTGCCGGTCGCCAGGGCGCGCGCGATCGCGACCCGCTGCTGCTCGCCCCCCGAGAGCTGGTGCGGGAAGTGGCGGAGCCGCTCGCCGAGGCCGACGCGCGCGAGCGCCTGCGCGGCGCGCTCACCGGCTCCGGGCCGCCGGGCGGCGTCGGCGCCGAACTTCACGTTCTCGTAGGCGGTCAGCCCCGGGAAGAGGTTGAAGGTCTGGAAGATGAAGCTGACCGTCGTCCGGCGCACCGCCGCGCGCGCCGCCTGGGTGGCGTGGGTGAGATCGACGCCGCCCACCACGACCGACCCGGAGGTGGGGGCGTCGAGCGCGCCGATCATGTTGAGCAGCGTCGTCTTGCCGCAGCCCGAGGGGCCGAGGATGACGACGAACGACGCCTCGTCGACGTGCAGGTTGACACCCTCGATGGCGGTGACGTCCACGTCGCCGACGCGGTAGCGCCGCGTCACGTCGTCGAGGTCGATCCGCGTCCCCGCATGACCCACGCGGGCGTCCACCGCCACCGTCGCGCCCCGCTCGTCCATCCCGCCGCACCTCCCCGGATCCGCCACCCAGACTCGCGCCGGCGGACGGGCGCGGCGTCCGCAGCGGCCCGCGGCGCGCTGCGGGGAATCCCGGTCACCGCCCGGGGCGGCTACCGCCCCCGGGGGCGCAGACGGGGCGGGAGGCCCACGAGGCGGTCGGCGGCGAGGGTGGCCCCGTCCGCGGTGCGGAACGCCAGGTGCGTACCGGGGGCCGCCGGGCGGAGCCGCGTCACCGGCCGCAGAGCGCCGTCGATCGCCATCTCGACCAGGCCGAACGCGCGGACGCGCCGCAGCAGGTCGTCGGCCGTGAGCCGCCCCGGGTCGTCGACCCTCCGCAGATCGCGGCCCTCGGCGCCGGAGTGGTAGCCCGGCGCGCCCGCCTGGGGACGGCCCGGCTCCCCGGCGGCGACCATCTCGAGCACCCGCGGCACGGCCGCCGCCGCCGCCCGGGCCTTGAGGCGGACGATCTCGGCGAGGCCGGCGGCCGGGTCGGCCGGGACGGCGCCCTCCAGCAGGACGTCGCCCGTGTCGAGCCCCTCGTCGATCCAGTGGAAGGTGAAGCCGGTCAGCGCGTCGCCCGCATAGAGGGAGAAGGGCGTGGCGTTCAGGCCACGGTACGCCGGCAGCGCGCCGTCGTGGTAGTTGACGATCCCGCCACAGGCCTCGATCAGGGGACCGCGGATCAGCTGGTGGCAGTAGAACGAGAGCCCGGCGTCGGGGCGCAGCTCGCGCGCGACCCGCTCCACGAAGGCGGGGTCGTTGACCTCGCCGCCCGGCGGCACGATGACGGGCACGCCCGCGCGGGCCGCGGCGCGGCGCACCTCGTGACCCAGGGGCTCGCCGGCCTCGAAGGGCATCCGCCGGCTCGTGGCGCGCACCAGCGCGCGGCGCGCGGCGCGGCGGGCGAGCGTGGCGGCCGGAGGATCGAAGACCTCGGGGCGCCCGGTCGCGATGCCGCACACGACCACGTCCGGGCGGCGGCGCGCGAGCCCGAGCACGGCCCGGATCAGGGCCGAGGTCGTGGTCCCGTTGGCGTCCGAGAGGATGAGCAGCCGCATCACCGGGGAGGTCAGAGACCCAGGCGGGTCAGCATCGACTCGTCGTCGCGCCAGCGCTTGCGCACGCGGACGGTGAGGTCGAGGTGGACCTCGGTGCCCCACAGGCGTCCGAGGGCCGAACGCGCGGCCGAGCCGATGTCGCGCACCATACCGCCGCCCTTGCCGACCACGATGCCCTTCTGCGACTCGGTCTCCACGAGGATCGCCGCGCGCACGACGACGCCGTGGCGCGCGGGCTCGATCTCCTGGATGTCCACCGCGAGGGCGTGCGGGATCTCCTGGCGCAGGCGCAGGAGGGCCGCCTCGCGGATCAGCTCGGAGGCGAGCTCCTCCTCGGTCTGATCGGTGGCCATGCCCTCGGGGAAGTAGCGCGGGCCCTCGGTCAGGAGCTGGGGCAGGTCGGCGCGCAACTCGGCCACCCCGATGCCCTCGCGGGCGCTGACCGGGTGCAGCTCGAGGAAGTCGACCAGCGTGGCCGCGCGCGCGATCGCCGCGGCCACCTCGTCGGATGTGAGCTTGTCGATCTGGTTGAGGACCGTGATCACCGGCAGGCGCGACGCGCGCAGCCGCTCGGCGATGAAGCGGTCCCCACCGCCGACCGGCTCGGAGGCGTTCAGCACGAAGAGGGCCGCGTCGCAGTCGGAGAGGCTCTTGTCGACCGTGGCCTGCATCCGCGCCGTCAGCCCGTCGGCGGGGCGCTGGAATCCCGGCAGGTCGAGCAGGACGGCCTGCCATCCGTCGCCGTGGGCGACGGCCGTGATGCGGCGGCGGGTGGTCTGGGGGCGCGGGGAGACCGCCGCCACCTGGCTGCCGGCGAGGGCGTTCGCCAGCGTCGACTTGCCGACGTTGGGCCGCCCGGCCAGGGCGACGAGCCCGGAGAGGTAGCTCATCCCCACAACTGGAAGATCACGATCGCGACGCAGGTGCCGAGGACGGCCCCCGCGACGGTCTCGACGAGGGAGTGGATGCCGGCCTCGACCCGCGACTGCGCCACCAGGAGGGCCATCAGGAAGGCCAGCGTCGACACGAGCACCGCGTGGTTGAGGGGCTCGGCGATGATCGTGATCGAGGCCCACGCGGCGAACGCGCTCGCCGCGTGCCCCGACGGCAGGCCGCCCCGCAGCGGGGTGCCGCGGCCGGTCCAGGCCTTGATGGCGATCACCGCGATGACGGTCACGATCATCACGACCACCACGAGATGGGTGGGAGAGCGGCGCACGCTGCCGAGCAGGTCGTGCCCGCCGTCGGTGAGGCGGTCGTAGAAGACGAAGTAGGCGACCGCGAGGGCGTTGACGGTGGCCACCAGCACGGCGCCGGCCGCGACGTCCTTGGCGATCTTCACGAGCGGGTGGTACGTCGTCACCACGGCGTCGATCGCCGCCTCGATGGCGGTGTTCATCATCTCGGCCACCAGCACGAGGCTGACGGCGCCCATCACCGCCACCAGCTCGAGACGCGAGAAGTCGAGCACCAGACCCATCAGCAGGGCGATCAGCGCCACACCGATGTGGATCTGCATGTTCCGCTGGGTGCGGAGCACGTAGACGATGCCCTCGAAGGCCCAGTTGAACGACCAGCGCAGGGAGCCCTGGCTGGGCAGCCCCTGGTGGGAGGCGCGCCGGAAGAGCCGGGCGAAGGGGCCGGGGGGGCGGTCGGCCGACCCGGGGGTCGAGGTCACGGGGCCTCGTCCACCAGTCGGTCCTGCAGCGCGAGCATCTCGCCCGCGTCGGCCTCGTGGTCGTAGCCGAGCAGGTGCAGGAGGCCGTGGACCGCGAGGGTCGCGAGCGGCTCCTGCGCGAGATCCGGGCAGATCACCACGTCGCCGAGCTCGGGCGGGGGGCCCTCCTCGGGCCAGGCGAGGGCCTCGGGCCCGTCCACCGGGAACGCGAGGACGTCGGTCGGCGTCGGCTTTCCGCGGTGCTCGCCGTTGATGGCCGCCATCTCGTCCGGGCCCACGACCATCAGGCCGATGCTCGCCCGCTCCACCCCGAGGCGACCGCAGGTCCACACCAGGCGGTCCACGAGCGCGTCCGCGCCCTCTCCCCGGGCCTCCACCTCGATCACGGCCGCGACCCCGGCGGATGCTCGGCCGCCCCGTAGGCGTCGACGATCCGCTGCACCAGGCGGTGGCGCACCACGTCGCGCCGGTCGAGGCGCACGAAGGAGATGTCCTCCACGCCCTCCAGCACGTCGATCACGCTCACCAGGCCCGACTTCTGCGCCGTGGGCAGGTCGATCTGGGTGGTGTCGCCGTTGACGATCATCCGCGAGCCGTATCCCAGGCGGGTGAGGAACATCTTCATCTGCTCGGGAGTGGTGTTCTGCGCCTCGTCGAGGATGATGAAGCTGTCGTTGAGCGAGCGGCCGCGCATGAACGCGAGCGGCGCCACCTCCACCTGACCGCGCTCGAAGAGGGCCTCGACCCGCTCGGCCTCGAGCATGTCGTAGAGCGCGTCGAACAGCGGGCGCAGGTACGGGTCGACCTTCGCGGCCAGGTCGCCCGGCAGGAAGCCGAGGCGCTCCCCGGCCTCGACCGCCGGGCGGGTCAGGATGATGCGCGCCACCTCGCGCCGCATCAGCGCCGCCGTGGCGATGGCGACCGCCAGGTAGGTCTTGCCGGTGCCGGCGGGTCCGATGCCGAAGGTGATGGTGTTGGCGCGCACCGCGTCCACGTAGCGCTTCTGGCCCGGGGTGCGGGGGGTCACGGCGAGCTGGCCGTTGCGCCAGACCACGTCGTCGAGGATCGGCCCCACCGACTCGGCGCCGTCGACCGCGTCGGCGACGGTCTCGACCGTGGCGGGAGAGATCGGGTGCCCGCCGCGGACCAGGCCGGCGAGCTGGTCGACCACCTCGGCGCCGGCGCGCACCCGCGCCTCCGGGCCGGTCAGCGTCAGCATGTTGCCGCGCAGCGACACCTCGACGTCGAGGCGCTCCTCCAGGGCCCGCAGCACGCGGTCGTGCTCGCCCGCCATCTCCACCGACACCCGGTCGTCGAGCTCGATCACCTGCTCGACCCGCTCGGGCGGGATCGACGCGCTCACATCGTCTCGGATAGCGGCGCCCCGCCCATGATGTGCCAGTGCAGGTGGGCCACGCTCTGCCGGGCATCGGGGCCGTGGTTGGTGGTCACGCGGTATCCCGACTCCTCGACGCCGGCCTCGCGCGCGACCTCGGCGATGAACAGCGGCATGGCCGCGCGCTCCTGCTCGCCGAGCCCGGCCGCGCCCGCGATCGAGTCGACGTGGCGGACCGGGACCACCAGCAGGTGGACCGGGCACTTCGGGGCGATGTCGGCGAACGCCACGAAGTGGTCGTCGCGGCGCGTGATCGCGGCCGGGATCTCCCCGGCGACGATGCGGCAGAACAGGCAGTCGGTCGTCACGTCGCCTCCCGCGCGGCGGCCGCCAGCGCGACCGCGGCGACGGCCGCGGTCTCGGTGCGCAGGATCGCCGGCCCGAGGGTGCAGACCGCCAGCCCCGCGCGCCGGGCCAGGTCGACCTCGCGCTCGGAGAAGCCCGCCTGGGGACCGACGACCACGGCGATGGGCGCGTCCGGCGCGTCGTCGGCGCGGAGCGCCGAGAGCAGCGGTGCGTCGCCTCGTGGATCGATCAGGTACCCCTCCCCGGCCGGGATCGCGGTGATCACGTCCTCGAACGGTACCAGCCCCCGCACCCGTCCCAGCGGTGCCCGCCCGCTCTGGCGCGCCGCCGCCGCCGCCACGCGCTCCAGGCGCTCGCGCCGCCGCTCCCAGGCGGCGGCGTCCGGCACCCTCCCGGCCCGCTCGGAGGTGACGAGCGTGATCTCCCCCGCCCCGAGCTCCACGGCCTTCTCGACGGCGGTGTCGAGGCGCCCCCACTCCGCGAGGCCGAGGACGAGCCGCACCGGCGACGGCGGCGGCGGGGCGGCCGCGGTGGCCGTCACGCGCACCGTCACGGGCGGGCCGGCGCCGACGACCACGGCCTCCCAGCGCCCACCGTCGGGGTCGATCAGCTCCAGCGTGTCGCCCGCCCCGCGGCGCACCACGCGCGTGAGGTGCCGGCCGTCGTCGTCGGACAGCGGGATCTGCTCCCCCGCGGCCGGCGTCCTCTCGAGCAGGTACCGGAACGTGTGCCTCACCCGCGCTCCATCAGCAGCGTCGACCAGCCCTCGTCGCGGATCTCGCGCACGGGACGCACGCCGATCGCGGCGAACGCCGCGTGCACCCCCGGCACCTCCTCGGGCCGCATGCCGGAGGCGATCGTCCAGCGTGGCGCGGGCGCGGGCAGCGCCGGGGCCAGCGCGCGGAGCACCGTGCCGGTGAGGTTCGCCAGCAGCACCTCGGCGGCCGGGAGCCGGTCGGCGCCGATCGTCCGGCGCGCCACCGTCAGCGCCACGCCGTTGCGGCGCGCGTTGGCGACGGTGGCGTCCACTGACAGGGGGTCGGAGTCGACCGCCGTCACGTCGGCGAAGCCCAGCCGCCGGGCCGCGATCGCGAGCACCCCGGTGCCGCAGCCGGCGTCGAGCACCGGCCCGGCGACGGGCAGGCCGGCGAGCAGCGCGAGGCAGCTGCGGGTGGTGGCGTGCTGGGCGGTGCCGAAGGCCATGCCGGGGTCGATCTCGACGTCGAGCAGCGGCGGCCGCGGCGGCTCCCAGGGCGGGCGCACCAGCAGCCGCCCCTCCACCTCGACCGGACGGTGGAACGCGAGCATCGCGGTCCGCCACTCGTCGCCCTCGGGGTGCGCCTCCACGCGGGCGTCGAGCCCGCGCGCGCGCAGGGCCGCCTCCAGCTCGGCGGGGCGGGCTGAATGGGCCGCCACCCAGAAGTCGAGCAGCGCCTCGCCGCCCGGCCCGGATCGCTCGCGGCAGCCGGTGCCGAGCGCCTCCCCGGCCTCGACCAGCGCGAGCTCGGCGTCCGCGCCGGGCACGGTCACCGTCAGGCGGATCAGCGGCGCGTCAGCGGAAGGCGTGCTTGAGACGGTCGAAGAACCCTTCGTCTTCCTTGTAGCTGCGGGCGTCGAGCTTCTCCGCCAGCGACTCGACGGCCCGGCGGCCGTCCTCGGTCTGGACGCGCGGCACGCGCACCTCGACGATCACGCGCTGGTCGCCGCGGCCGCGTCCGCTCAGGGCCGGGAAGCCCTTGCCGCGCAGGACGTACTCGTCTCCGGGCTGGGTGCCCGGACGCAGCTCGACGTGGGCCTCGCCGTCGACCGTCGGCACGGTGACCGACGCGCCGACCATCGCGTCGGTGACGGGCACCGCGACGCGGGTGACCACGTCGAGCCCCTCGCGGCGGAAGCGCTCGTCCTCGGCCACCTGCACCTGGACGTACAGATCGCCGGCCGCCGCCCCGCGCTCGCCGGCGGCGCCGCGCCCGGGGATGCGGATGCGCTGCCCGCTCGCGATGCCGGCCGGGATGTCGACCGTCAGGGAGAGCGTGGTGGGGCGGCGCCCGCTGCCCTGGCAGGCGCTGCAGGGGTCGGCGGGCACCTCGCCGGCGCCGCGGCAGGCCGGGCAGACCTGGGTGCGCAGGAACTGGCCGAAGGGGCCGCGCGCGACCTGGCGCACCTGGCCCTGCCCGCCGCAGGTGGTGCAGCGGATCGTGTGGCTGTCGGGCGCCGCACCGGAGCCTTCCGACGACGCCGTACTCGATGGCGCGCGTCACCCCGAGCGCCGACTCGGCGAAGGTCAGCTGGACCGCCACGCCGACGTCGTCGCCGCCGGCCGCGCCCTGGCCTCGGCCGAAGACGTCACCGCCGAAGAACGCGTCGAACAGGTCCTGGAACGAGCCGAAGTCGGCGAAGTCGCTGGAGGCGCGGCCGCGCAGGCCGTCGTGGCCGTAGCGGTCGTAGAGGTTCCGTGTCTCGGCGTTGGAGAGCGTCTCGTAGGCCTCGGCGGCCTCCTTGAACATCTCCTCCGCGCGCGGATCGGCGTTGACGTCCGGGTGGAGCTCCCGTGCTTGATGTCGGCCTCGTCCGCGTCGCGGGCGACGCCGAGGATCTCGTAGTAGTCGCGCTTCATCGAGTTCGCCCGCGCAGGTTAGCAAGGGGTCCGCGCGCCCCGTCCCCGCACCATCGGCCGCGCGATCCGCGACCTGTAGCCGCGCCGGGACCGGTGGGCGTCTGTGAGCGATGTGCAAGAAGTGCGCGCTCCCGAGGTGAAGTGCCCCTGCAGGCGGCAGGTCCGCGCCGGAGCGCGCGCCGATCCGCAACCATTCGTGCAGGATCGTCCGCTAGCCTGGCCCGCGTGATGAGCTCTCGGCCGGCCCGGATCCCCGTGGTGCGCAGGTTTTCACGGATCGCCGTCCCCGCCCTCGCCGCGGCCCTCCTCGCGATGGGCGCCGGGGGCGCGGGCGCCCAGACGCTGGGACAGCCCGACCCGCCCCCGCCCCCGCCGGCGGCGACCATCGCGATCCCCGAGCCCGCGCCCGACCCCGCGCCGGTGCCGGCCGAGCCGGCCCCCGCCGCTCCGGCTCCCGCTCCCACTCCTGCCCCCGCCCCCGCCCCGGCGCCGACGCCCGCCCCGAGCGCGCCCGCTCCGGCCCCGCCGGCCCCCGCCGCCGGCGAGGGCGCGGCCGCCGCGGCGGCTGCGGCACTGGAGCGCCGCCGCGCCACCGAGGCGCGGCGGCTGCGTGAGGCCCGGGCGCGCAAGGCGGCTGTCATGCGCATCGGCGGCGACGTCGGCACCGGGGTCGCCGACGCCTCGGTCACCCTCTCCCGCATCGGCGGCACCACCAAGAGCGCCGCCGAGCTACGCCCGGCCGCGGCGTCCCCGGCGGCGGCGGCCCCGGGCTCCGGCCGGGAGTCGATGCTCGCGTTCCTGCTGCTCGGCCTGTCCGGCGCCACCGCGGCCGTCGCGCTGCTGCCCCTGCGGTCGGTCCGGACGGGCGGGGGGCGCTCCGCCGTCACCTTCGTCGAGCGCCATCGGCTGGAGATCGCGGGCATCTCCACCTCGTGCCTGCTCGTCGCGCTGCTCGTCTTCGTCGGCCTGATCTAGCCCCCGTCTCCTGCCGGCGTGCGGACGGTCCCCGACGACGAGCGGCGCGCGCGCCTCGGTGTGAGGCACGCGCTCGCGACCGGCCATCGCGCGGGATCGGTGGAGGCCGCCGTCGCGGCGATGACCTGCCTGCACGCGACCGAGCCCGCGAGCGTCCACCTCTCCGCGTGGGCGCGCAGCGGGGCGACCCGCGACGACGTGCTGCGGGCGCTCCACCGGGATCGGACCGTCGTCCTCCAGCTGGCCATGCGCCGCACCGTCTTCGCGTTCCCGGCCGACCTTCTGCCGGCCGTGCGCGGAAGCGCCGCGGCCCGCGTCGCCGCACAGCTGGGTGCCCGGCTGGCCAAGGAGGTCGAGGCCGCCGGCCTCGCCGACGACGGCGCCGCCTGGGTCACCGACGTCTGCGCGGCCGTGCACGACCGGCTGCGCGAGGCCCCCGCGACCACCCGCCAGCTGCGCGAGGCGATCCCGCCCCTGGACCTGCGGCTCGAGGTGGCGCCCGGCACGCGCCACGGCGGGCGATTCCCGGTCGCCCCGCGTGTCCTCGCCACGCTCGCCGCCGGCGGCGGCGTGCTCCGGGGCGCGCCCGCCGCGGGCTGGAGGGTGTCGCGCCCCTTCTGGACGACGACCGAGGACTGGCTGGGCTCCGGCCCCGGGCGCCTGCCCGAGCGCGAGGGGTACGCGGAGCTCGTGCGGCGGTGGCTCTGGAGCTTCGGCCCCGGCACCGAGGCCGATCTCGTCTGGTGGCTCGGCGCCACGAAGGGGGCCGTGCGCCACGCCCTCGCCGACGTCGGGGCCTCCGAGGTCCGCCTCGACGACGGCAGCACCGCGTGGCTGCACCCGGACGACACCGCCCCGGTCGCCGCCGCCGAGCCCTGGGCGGCCCTGCTTCCCGCACTCGACCCCACGACGATGGGATGGCGGGGACGCGGCTTCTACCTCGGCGCGCTGGGGCCCCTCCTGTTCGACTCCAACGGCAACGGCGGCCCGAGCGCCTGGTGGGACGGGCGCATCGTCGGCGGCTGGACGCAGCGGCCGGACGGCCGCGTCGTCGTGGTGCCGGCTGGCCCCCTCCCGCGTGCCGCCCGCGAGGCGCTCGCGGCCGAGGCCGCCCGGCTCACGGCCTGGCTCGACGGGGAGATCGTCCGCTCCCTGTACCAGTCGCCGCTCGCGCGGCGCCACGACGCCTCCGTCCCGCACTAGATGTAGTCACTCAGTACGTTGTTGACAGGCGGCTGATCGGGGGAAGGCCACCGAGCGCGCTGTGGCGACGCCTGGTGTTGTAGTGCTCGAGCCACTCTGGCAGGCGTGCCGCCCGCTCGGAGTTCGAGTGGAAGATCTGTGAGTAGGCCCACTCCCTGAGCAGGGTCCGGTTGAGCCGCTCGACCTTGCCGTTGGTCCAGGGGCAGTGGGGGCGGATCAGGACGTGGCGGGCACCCAGCTGGGCGAGAACGCCCTGAAAGGCCACCGAGAGGGGGTAGCTCCAGGCGTTGTCGCTCATCACCCGCTCGATGCGGGTGATGCCGTGGGAGGCAAAGAACGCTGCCGCCCGCACCATGAAGGCGGCGCAGGTCGTGCCCTGCTCATCGGGGTGGATCTCCGAGTAGGCCAGCCGTGAATGGTCATCGATGGCCGAGTGGACGTAGTCGTATCCCTGGGCGCGGCGAGCGGCGGGCTTTGGCCCCCGTCCGTGGGCGCGCCAGCCACCGCCCTGGGGGATCCGCCCGAGCTTCTTGACGTCGATGTGGATCAGCTCTCCCGGGTGCTCGCGCTCGTAGCGCACGCCGCTCACCGGGCCCCGGCGCACGGGCTCTCCGGTGAGCGCGTCCAGATCACGCAGCAGGGGCATCTGGTGGCGGGCGAGCACGCGGCCGACCGTCGAGGGCGCGATCCCGAGCTCGAGCCCGATCCAGTCGGCTCCGGTGCGATGGAGCCGGCGTGCCTCCAGGATCGCCGCCTCGGTCCCAGCGGGGGTGCGGTGGGGGCAGCGATGGGGTCGGCTCGGGCGATCCAGGAGGCCCGGCGCCCCCTCGGTGGCGAAGCGGCGCAGCCACTTGTAGGCGGTGGCCCGGGAGCACCCCATCTGGTGGGCGACATCAGCCGGGCGGTGGCCGGCCAGGACCCGTTCAACGAGCAGTGCTCTTCCGTGAACGCTCAGACGGGCGTTAGCGTGCGCCATGAGGACCCCCAGGGTGTGGATGGCTTCGACACCTCCACAGAGCCCCGGGGGTCCTCCCTACGTCAACCCGGATCCGTCAACAACGCTCCGGGTGACTACAACTAGACCCCGGTCGGCGCGGGCTCCTCGGGAAAGGGCCGCGGGGTGACGCGGCCGCGGCGGCGGTCCTCCTCCTGGGGCTCGCCGAGCGGCGCCGGCTGGAGCGGGGCGCCGATCTCCATGGCCATGGCCGCCAGCCGTTCCATGATGCGGTCGGTGGCCATGCGGTTGCGGCGCTTGCGGGGGCCGGGCCCCGCGACGATGTCGCTCACGTCGATCGGCTCGCCGAAGACGATCCGCGCCGGGCCGCGGAAGAGCTGGGTGTCCCACACCACCGCGGGGACCGTCACCACGCCCGGGCGCATCGAGAAGAACCCGGCGCCGGGGTGGCCCCGGCGCATGTGGCCGGTGCGGCTGACGTGGCCCTCGGGGAAGACGACCAGGCACTCACCCTGCGAGAGCAGGTCGAGCGCGTGGCGGATGGCGCTGATGTCGGCCTGGCCCCGGCGCACCGGGAACGCCTTCACGAGGCGCAGGAACGCCGCCACGGGGCGGTGCTTGAACATCTCCGACTTGGTCATCATGTGGGTGCGCCGGGGCCGCGCGGCGGCCATCAGCACCAGCGGGTCGGCGACCGAGACGTGGGTGCAGACGATCAGCAGCGGGCCGGCCACCGGCAGGTTCGCGTTGCCGCGGCGGCGCATGCGCAGCGGCGGCAGGTAGAGCAGCGGCATCACGAGGACCCGCGAGAGGAGCCAGACGATGCTGTCGATCACCGGTCGCCGCGGCCCTCGTCGTCGTGGTCGTCGTCCTCGGGGTGCTTGGCGAGGTTGGCCTGGGCCTCCTCGATGATCCGCTGCGCCTCCTCGAGGTTGACCGCGCGGTAGAGCAGCCGGGTGAGGCTGCGGGCGTCGCGCGCGGCCAGGTGGTCGACCGAGCCGTCCTCGACCCAGAACGGCGCCGCGTCGGGGTCCTGGCGCAGCAGTTCCACGGCCTGGTGACCGCAGTCGAGGGTGAAGGTCGCGATCGCGTAACGCGAGGCGCCCGTCGACTCGGCCTCCGGCTCCCAGGGGACCAGCGGCGCCGAGCGCAGGCCGCCCGGCTCGATCACCTCGGCCGCCAGCTCCACCTCGCGCCAGGCCAGGTCGACCGGCACGCGGAGGTCGAACAGCAGGCTCTCGGCGTCCTCCACCCGGTCGGCCGCCGAGGCCAGCACGGCCGCGACCCAGTGGGCCTCGGCGAACGACAGCCCGGTGAAGAGGTCGGCCTCGTCGAGCAGCGGGGCGAGGTGGGCGTCGGGGCGCGTGCTCACGCCGACCGCGTACTCCTCGGGGCCGTAGGCCCCGGCCTCCACCTTGGCCAGCACGCGCACCGCGGCGGCGGTGTCGCCGCGCAGCGGTCGCCGCCAGACCTCGAGGATCTCGAAGCGGTCGTCGATGGGCCGGGGCCCCTCGTCCTCCTCACTCATAAACGCCCTCCACGTAACGCGACAGGATCTGGGCCGCCCCGCGGACGGTCGCCATCGCGAGCCGGTAGTCCATCCGGGTCGGGCCGAAGAGCGAGACGGTCCCGAGATTGCGCCGCGGCACCCCGTAGTTGGCGGCCACCATACTGAGCCCGGCGAAGTTCTGATCGGGCAGCTCGGCGCCGATGCGCAGGTAGACCTGGTTGCGGCTGAGCGCCCCGCGCAGCAGCGCCAGCAGGGTGTAGCGCTCCTCCAGGCTCTCCATCAGCGCGTCGATCGCCATCAGGTCGAGGTGGCGCTGCTCGGCGAGGAAGCGCGCCTGACCGCCGATCACGATGCTGCCGGCCGCGCCGGCCGCCAGCTCGGCGATCGCCGGCGCGAGCACCTGGAGGAAGGTCCGCTCCTTCGGCGAGAGCGAGGGGTCCCGGAGCCGGTCCTCGATCATCCGCGAGCCCACGGTGAGACCGACGATCCGGTCGTTGAGGAACGCCCCGGCCCATTCGCAGAGCCCCGGATCGACCGCGCTCTCGAAGGCGAACACGCGCTTGGTGACGGCGCCGGTGGAGGTGATCACCACCACCATCACCACCTGCGGCTGAAGCTGCAGCACCTCGACGTGCCGTACCGACGAGGCCTGGGGCGCCGGGGAGGTGACGATGGCCAGCAGGTTGGTGACCTGGGCCACGACGTCGGCGAGCCGCTCGAGGGCCGCGTCGACCTCGCGCCGCATCTCGGTGAGGTCGAGGGCCGTCTCGACGAGGGCGGGCGCCTGGGCGGGCGGGTCGCGGGTCAGCAGGGTGTCCACGTAGTAGCGGTAGCCGCGGTCGGTGGGCACGCGGCCGGCCGAGGTGTGCGGGTGGTTCAGGTAGCCGAGCTCCTCGAGGCGCGCCAGCTCGTAGCGCACCGTGGACGAGGCGAAGTCGATCCCCTCGCGCCCGGCGATGTTCTTGCTGCCCACGGGCACGCCCGAGGCGATGTGCTCCTCCACCACGGTGCGCAGGATCACCTCCTGGCGCGGCTTGAGGAGGTCCTCGCCGGGCTGCTCGGCCGGGGCGTCGCTCATGCGTAATCCATCAGCTCGTGGAGGATCGCGTTCTGCACGAAGCGCCCCTCGCGGGTGAGCGACACCGCGCCGGCGTCGTGGTGCAGCAGGCCGGCGGCGCTGAGGCGCGCGAGCGCGTCGGGGCGGTCGGGCGGGCCGGCCCACGCCAGCGGCAGGCCGCGCTCCAGGCGCAGGCCGAGCATCCAGCGCTCGCGCCGCACGTCGTCGGCGTCGAGGGGCTCACGGCTGCGCGGTGGCGCCTCCCCCGCCGCGAGGGCGGCGAGGTACCCGTCGAGGGCGGCCGCGTTGCGCCACCGCTCCCCGCCGACGGTGCTCACCGCGCCGACCCCGAGGCCGAGGTAGTCGGCCGCCGACCAGTAGGCGAGGCTGTGGCGGCACTCGTGGCCGGGGCGGGCGAAGTTGGCCGTCTCGTACCAGCCGTATCCGGCGTCCTCGAGCCCGCCGACGATGCGGCGGTAGGCGTCGGCGCCCTCGTCCTCGTCGAAGGCCGGCGTGCCGGCCCGCGCCAGCGCGGTGCCCGGCTTCAGCTCGAGCTCGTACCAGGAGACGTGGTCGGGGCCCGCGGTGAGCACCTCGGCGAGGTCGCGCTCGAGGTCGTCCGCGGTCTGGCCGGGGATGCCGAAGATCAGGTCGATGCTGAGGTCCTCGAAGCCGGCCGCGCGGGCGCAGGCGATCAGCTGCCGCGCCTGGGCGGGCGTGGCCGCGCGGTCGAGGGCGCTCAGCAGGTGCGGCTGGAACGACTGCACGCCGAGCGACAGGCGGTTGACGCCCGCCCGCCGCAGGGCGGCCAGCGCCGGGCCGTCGACCGACTCGGGGTTGGCCTCCATGCTCACCTCGGCCCCCGGCGCCAGGTGGGGCCGGATCCGCTCCATCAGCGCGGCGAGGCGGCGCGGGCGCATCAGCGTCGGGGTGCCGCCGCCCAGGTAGACCGTCTGCAGCTCGCCGATGCGCCCGGCGGCGCGCTCTCCCTCCAGCTCGGCCAGCAGCGCGTCGAGGTACTCGTCGCGCCGCCCGAGGGCGCCGACGTTGACCACGAACGCGCAGTAGCCGCAGCGCGAGGAGCAGAAGGGCAGATGCAGGTAGAGGTGCGCGACGGGGCTCACTTGCCGTTCCCGTCGTCTCCGATCTTCAGCACCGACAGGAACGCCTCCTGTGGCACCTCGACCGAGCCCACCTGCTTCATCCGCTTCTTCCCCTCCTTCTGGCGCTCGAGGAGCTTGCGCTTGCGGCTGATGTCGCCGCCGTAGCACTTGGCCAGAACGTCCTTGCGGCGCGCCTTGACGGTCTCGCGGGCGAGGATCTTGCCCCCGATCGCGGCCTGGATCGGGACGTCGAAGAGCTGCCGCGGGATGGTGCGGAAGAGGCGCTCCACCAGCAGCTTGCCCCGGGTGTAGGCCTCGTCGCGGTGGACGATCATCGAGAGCGCGTCCACCGTGTCACCGGCGAGCAGCACGTCGAGCTTCACCAGATGGCTCTCGCGGTACCCGACGATCTCGTAGTCGAGCGAGGCGTAGCCGCGGGTGCGCGACTTCAGCTGGTCGTAGAAGTCGAGCACGATCTCGGCGAGCGGCATGTCGTAGACGATCTGCTGCCGGTTCTCGATCGGCTCCATCGTGACGAACACGCCGCGGCGGTCCTGGCAGAGCTTCATCACGGCGCCCACGCCGTCGCTGGGCACGAGGATCGTGCAGCGCACGAAGGGCTCCTCGATCATCGCGATGTTGGTCGGGGGCGGCAGCTCGGTGGGCGAGCGAACCGGCAGGATCTCGCCCATCGTCGTGGTGACCTTGTACTCGACGTTGGGGGTCGTCGCGAGGAGCTCCAGGTCGTACTCGCGCTCGAGCCGCTCCCGCACGATGTCCATGTGCAGCAGGCCGAGGAAACCGCACCGGAAGCCGAAGCCGAGCGCCTGGGAGCTCTCGGGCTCCCACCGCAGCGAGGCGTCGTTGAGCGAGAGCTTCTCGAGGGCGTCGCGCAGGTCGGGGTAGTCGTCGGCGTCCACCGGGAAGAGCCCGCAGAACACCATCGGCTTGACCTCGCGATAGCCCGGCAGGGCCTCGGCGGCCGGCTCGGCCACGCGCGTGATCGTGTCGCCCACGCGCAGGTCGCCGAGGTTCTTGAGGCCGGTCACCAGGTAGCCGGTCTCGCCCGCCGCGAGCTTGCCCGTCGGGGTCATGACCGGCGCCATCACGCCGATCTCCTCCGACTCCACGACGAGGCCGGTCTGCATGCAGCGCAGCTTGTCGCCCTTCTGGAACACGCCGTCCATCACCCGGACGAAGGCCACGACGCCGCGGTACTGGTCGTAGACCGAGTCGAAGATCAGGGCGCGGGCCGGGGCGGTCAGGTCGCCGCTCGGCGGCGGCACGCGCTCCACCACCGCCTCGAGCACGGCCTCGATGCCCTCGCCGGTCTTGGCCGAGATCCGGAGCACGTTCTCGGGGTCGTCGCCGATCAGGTCGGCAACCGCGCGGCCGTGCAGCTCGGGGTCGGCCGCCGGGAGATCGATCTTGTTGAGCACCGGGATGACCTCGAGGTCGCCCTCGATGGCCAGGTAGGTGTTGGCGAGGGTCTGGGCCTCGATGCCCTGGCTGGCGTCCACCACCAGCAGCGCGCCCTCGCAGGCGGCGAGGCTGCGCGAGACCTCGTAGCTGAAGTCCACGTGGCCGGGCGTGTCGATCAGGTTGAGCTGGTAGGTCTCGCCGTCGGAGGCCGTGTAGTGCACGCGCACGGCCTGCGCCTTGATCGTGATCCCCCGCTCGCGCTCCAGGTCCATCGAGTCGAGGACCTGGCTGCGCATGTCCCGCTCGCTCACCGCGCCGGTCAGCTGGAGGATGCGGTCGGCGAGCGTCGACTTCCCGTGGTCGATGTGGGCGATGATGCAGAAGTTACGGATGTGCCCCTGGTCCACGCGGCTACTGTAGCGGCCGCCTGAGCCGCGACAGCACCTGCAGCTCGCGCATCTCGAACGCATGGGCCGCGGCGAGGTATCCCGCGGCCGAGGCGGCGAGGGCCGCGCCCATCGCCAGCAGCTGCGCCACCGGGCCGCGGCCGAGGGCGCCGTCGATCGTCGACCAGACCGTCCAGGCGAACAGAATCGACACCCCGCTGGCCACCAGGCTGCGCGCCACCCCGTCGAGGATCCAGGCCCGGTGCAGGCCGCCGAGCTCGCGCTCGAGCAGCCACACCAGCATCAGGAAGGTGATGATGCTGGAGATGGAGGTGGACAGCGGGATGCCGCCGACCCCGAGCGGCTGGTAGAGGGCGGCGTTGAGGGCGAGGTTCAGCACCACCCCGACCGCCGCGACCTTCGTCGCGACCATGGGCATCTGCATGCTGAAGAAGGCCCGCAGCACCAGCAGGCTGGCGCCGTTGAACGCCAGGCCGATCGAGAAGTAGAGGAGCGCCGAGGCGGTGAGCGAGGTGCTCAGCGCGTCGAACGCGCCGCGCTCGAACACCAGGCGCACCACCGGCTCGCCCAGCACGAGCAGGAAGGCGGAGGCGGGCAGCAGCATGAAGAAGATCTGGCGCACGCCGTCGGCCAGCGTGCTGCGCATGCCCTCGTGGTCGTCGCGCGCGGCCAGGCGCGAGATCGTCGGGAACAGCACGGTGGCGATCGCCACGCTGAAGATCCCCTGGGGCAGCAGGTAGAGGCGGAACGCCGCGTCGATCGCCCGGGGCGCGTCGTCGGAGACGAGCGTCGCGAAGATGCCGTCCACCACGAGGTTCACGTTGATGAGTCCGAGGCCGAGGGTCACCGGCAGCATCAGCATCAGCACGCGGCGCACGTGCCCGTTGCCGAGCCCGAGGGAGATCGGGAAGGGGCCCAGGCCCCGCAGCGAGGGCAGCAGGTAGAGCAGCTGCGCGAGGGTGCCCACCAGGATCGCGACCGCGTAGACCGTGATCTGCTCGGCGTCGGTCACGAACGGCGTGGCCGCCACCAGCAGCACGATGATCACCATGTTCCACAGCACCGGGACGAACGCCGTGGGGCCGAAGCGGTCACCCGCCTGGAGGATCGCCGAGACCAGGCCGGTCAGCCCCAGCAGCACCACGATCGGGAACATGATCTGCGACAGCCGCACCGTCTCGTCGACCAGCTCGGGCGACAGGCCGGGCGCGAAGAGGGGCATCACCCACGGCGCGGTGAGCACCGCGGCGAGGCTGATCAGCCCGAGCCCGACGGCGATGACGCCCACCAGCGCCCCCGCCAGGCGCCGCGCCTCGCGCTCGCGCCCCTGCTCCTCCAGCTCGGTGAAGACCGGCAGGAACGCGGCCGACAGGGCCGAGTCGGCCACCAGGCTGCGCAGCAGGTTGGGCACCGCGAACGCGATGACGAAGGCGTTGATGGCGCCCTGAGTGCCGAAGATCGCGGCGGCGATGATCTCCCGCAGCAGGCCGGCCACGCGGCTCACACCGGTCCAGAGTGCGAAGATGGCGGTCGATCGCCCGCGGCCCCCCGCGGCCGCCTTCGCGCTCATCTCTGGCCGCGATCCGGCCGGGCCGCTACCATGCAGCGCCGACCGACCCATGGAGGACGCCCCGCGTGGCGAACATCAAGCAGCAGAAGAAGCGCAACCGCCGCTCGCTCGAGCAGCGCGACCGCAACCTGAGGTACCGCTCGACCATCAAGACGCTGTTCCGTCGCCTCGACGACGCGGCCGTGTCCGGTGATGGCGACCAGATCAGCGCCCGTGCCCGCGAGCTGGAGCACCTGATCGACCGCGCCTCCGCCGAGGGCGTCATTCACCGCAACAACGCGGCGCGCAAGAAGAGCCGCGTGGCCCGCATGGTCCAGAAGGTCGGCGCCACCAGCTAGTGCCCCGGATCGCCCGGCGACGGCCTCGTGCCGCGCGCCAGGGCGAGCAGGTCGCGCGCCGCCGTCTCGAGCACCAGGCGCTCCCCGTCACCGGGTGAGCGCCTGAAGTCGAGCTGCGCCGACACGCGCAGGTCGAGCTCCAGGGCCGCGATGCGTGCAAGCGCCTGCTGGGCCGCCCCGGGGGGCATCGCCTGGGCCTGCTCGGCGAGGATGCGCGCGGGATACCCCTTGACGCCGGTGGCCGCGCTGACCGCGTCCGGGGAGGGGTTCGGCCCGAGCGCCTGCGCCTGGGCCAGCGACCGGAAGCGGTTGGCCAGCTGCACCTGCATCACGATCGGCGGGGCCGGATGGTCGCCCGTGGCCAGGTCCTGGAGCAGGTCGTACACCTGCGGCGCGTTGCCGCTCGTGATCGCGTCGGCCAGCTCGTAGACCTTGGCGTCGGGGTGCGCCGGGACGATCGCGGCGATCATCTCCGCGCTCACGGGCTCGCCGTCGGCGTAGGCGGCGAGCTTCTCGGCCTCGCGGGCGAGGTCCATGGCCGTCAGCCCGGCCTTGCGCGCGTCGGCGCTGTCGACCATCACGCGCTCCACCACCGTCCGCGCGAGCGCGGGCGACACCGAGCCCCCGGCGCGGGCCACCTCGCCACGGAAGTGGTCGACCAGCCACTTCACGCGCTCGCCGCGCTTGGCCTTCGGATCGGGGCCGTAGCGCAGCTCGCCGCCCAGCTCGACCACCGCGCCGTGCAGCGCGGGGGTCAGCGGGCCGGCCGAGACCATCGCCAGGCACGTGCCCTCGTTCGGGGCCTCCAGGTACTTCACCAGCGGGGCCGCGTCGGCGGCCTTCCATGCGTCGGCCCCCTCCACCAGCACCAGGCGCAGGCCCCCGAACGACAGCGCCTCGCAGGCCGCCACGACGTCTGCCGCGGGCGTCTCCTCGGCCGCGACGCGCTCGGGGGGCATCCCGCCGTCGCGCTCGACCCGCGCGATCAGACGGGAGACCGCGCGGTCGATCGTCGCCCGGTCCTCGCCCCAGATGGCGTAGGCGGGCTTCAGGGGTTCCGGGGCCATCGACGGGCCAGACTAGCGGGTGCCCGTGACGACGAGCTCCCCGCGCCAGGCCGTGACCGTCAGGTCGCCGGAGCGGTCGGTGCGCCAGGTGGCGGCGCCGCCCGCCGCCAGGGCGGCGAGGGTCTCGGGGCGGGGATGGCGGAAGGAGTTGTCCTCGCCCGCCGACACCAGGGCGACGCGCGGGCGCATGCGTTGCAGCTGGGCGGGGAGGCCGGGATCCTCCGAGCCGTGATGGGAGACCTTGAGCACGTCGATGCGGCCCGTCACCAGCCGGGCGAGCGCGTCGCTCTCGGCGTCGGCGGTCAGCAGGGCCGTGAGCCCGTCGCCGCGCGCCAGGGCGACCAGGCTGTACGGGTTGGGATCGGCGCCGGCCGGGCGCGGACCGGACGGCGACAGAACCTGCAGGCTCCACCGGCCGAGGCGCAGGCGCGAACCCGCCCGCACGCGCCCGACCGGAACCCCCCGAGCCCGCGCGCCGGCGACCACCGCGCGGGCGGCCGGCAGCCAGCCGTCCACGGGGTCGGGCGGGGCCAGCACGGCGCCCACCGGGAACCGCTCGAGGATGTCGAGCGCGCCGCCGACGTGGTCGAGCGAGTCGTGGGTCAGCACCAGCAGGTCGAGCCGGCTCACCCCCGCGCGGCGGAGCGCCGCGACCACGGGCGCCGGCTCGCCCGGCGGGCCGGTGTCGAACACGGCTGCGGCCCCCTCCGGGCTCCGCAGCAGGATCGCGTCGCCCTGACCGATGTCGAGCACCGTCAGCGCCGCGGTGGCCGGCCAGGGAGGTGGCGGCGCGGGGCGCGAGAGGGCCCAGGCGCAGGCCGCCACGGCGAGGGCGAGCGCGGCCACCGGGCGCCAGGGGATCGCCCGCACGCCCTCCGTGGAGCCGCCCGGCCGGATGACCCCCCAGAGCGCCAGCGGGGCCAGCGCCAGGCCGATGAACGCCGGGGCGCTCGCCGGCGGCAGATCGACGGCGGCGCCCGGGATCGCCGCGGCGCCTCGGGCCGCGAGCAGCAGCGCCCACGCCCCGAGGCCCGCCGCCCAGGCCAGGACGACCCCGGCGGCGGGCAGCACCGCTCCCGCCGCGAGGCCCGCCAGGGCGAGGATCACGATCGGCGCCGCCAGCGGTACGGCCACCACGTTCAGCGCCAGACCCGCGATCGACAGGCGCCCGAAGTGCCACACCACCACGGGGGCGGTCGCGAGGCTCGCGGCGGCGGCCAGGCCCGCCAGGTCGGCGATCCGGGCCGGCATCCAGCCCGACAGCCACGCGCTGGCCGGCGGCGCGAGCAGGAACAGGCCCGTGACGGCCGCGAACGAGAGCTGCAGCCCGGGGTCGTGGATGGCGCGCGGCTGATGCGCGAGCAGCACCGACAGGCCGACCAGCATCAGGTACCAGCGCTCACGCGGCGACGAGCGCACCTCGGCCAGCAGCCCGAGCCCCCCGACGATGCCCGCCCGCGCGACGGAGGCGCCGCCGTCGCAGGCGAGGACGTAGGCGAGCATCAGGGCGCCCGCCCCCGCCACGGCCGCCCG